>USAK01000004.1 GCA_900552565.1 uncultured Selenomonas sp.
TGCCGCAATACGATACAGGGTATGCAGGCCGGCATCATCTTTGGCTACGTCGGTCAGATTGATGAGATTGCCCGCCGTATCAAGCGGGAGATGAAGTCCATGGGCATCGAAGAAGAGGTCAAGGTCATCGCGACGGGCGGACTGGCGCGCATGATTGCCAAGGAATCTTCGACCATCGACAAGATTGACCACTTCCTGACGCTTACAGGGCTGCGCGTGCTTTACGAACGCAATCAGAAAGGACATTTTCATGAAGATCGGTGAATTTAATTTTGAGACGCCGGTCTTTCTGGCGCCAATGGCCGGCGTGACGGATACGGCGTACCGCATCATCGCACATGACATGGGCTGTCCGCTCTGCTTTGCGGAGATGGTCTCGGCGCAGGGCATCCATTTCCGCAATGAGCGGACGCTCTCGATGCTGCAGTCGGAGCCGGCGGAACGGCCGCTCGCCATGCAGATTTTTGCCAATACGCCTGAGATGGCTGCTGAGGCCGCGGCCTTTGTCGAAGGGCTCGGCACGGCGGATATTCTCGATTTCAACATGGGCTGCCCCGCTCCGAAAATCGTGAAGAACGGCGAAGGCTCGGCCCTGATGCGCGAGCCGGAAAAGGCTTTTGCCATCCTTTCGGCCATCCGCAGGGCCGTCAAGATGCCATTTACCGTCAAGATGCGCAAGGGTTGGGATGATACTTCTGTCAATGTCGTCGAGATGGCAAAACTTGCCGAGGCAGCCGGCGTCGATGCGATTGCCGTGCATGGCCGCACGCGTGAACAGTTCTACACGGGGCATGCCGACTGGAACATCATCGCTCAGGTTAAAAAGGCCGTGAATATCCCTGTCATCGCCAACGGCGATGTTCGGACGTATGACGACCTTGACAAAATCCGCGAAGTCACGGGCTGCGACGGGGTCATGATTGGCCGTGCGGCACAGGGCAATCCGTGGATATTCCGCCAGTTCACGCATTATCTCAAAACCGGCGAAAAACTCCCGGGGCCGACGATGCAGGAGCGCGCGGAAATCATTCTGCGCCATCTGGACCTTTTGCTCAAGTACAAGGGCGATTATGTCGGCCCGCGCGAGATGCGCAAGCATGCGACGTGGTACACGCGCGGCATCGTGCACGGTGCCGTCCTGCGCGACCTCTTCAACAAGGCCGTATCGCGTGAGGATTTTGTGGCGATACTCAGAAAATATTTCGAAGGGAATGATTGAATATGGCAGAACAGGAAAAGAAATCCGTCTGGTCTACGTATACAGACGAAGATAAAAAGGCACTCGAAGCACTGGCTGCGGGCTACCGCGATTTTTTGTCGAACTGCAAGACAGAGCGTGAAAGTGTCGCGGAGTCGGTGCGTCAGGCAGAAGCTGCGGGCTACCGCAGTCTTGCCGACGTTATCAAGAGCGGGGAAAAGCTCAAGGCCGGCGATAAGGTCTATGCGGTCAATATGAAAAAGAGCATCGTGCTGTTCCAGATTGGCTCAGAACCGTTGGAAAATGGTCTTGCCATCCTCGGGGCGCACATCGATACCTGCCGTCTCGATGTCAAGCAGAATCCTCTGTACGAAGATGGGGGACTTGCTTACCTTGACACGCACTATTATGGCGGCATCAAGAAATACCAGTGGGTAACGCTGCCTTTGGCACTCCATGGCGTGGTGGTTAAGGAAGACGGCACCGTCGTTGAGATTAAGATTGGCGAAGACGAAACCGACCCGGTATTCTGCGTGACGGACCTGCTCATTCACCTGTCGCAGGAACAGATGAAGAAGAACGCGGCGAAAGTCATCGAAGGTGAGGACCTCGATATCCTCGTCGGCAATTATCCGCTCAAAGATGGTGAAAAGGAATCCGTCAAGGCCGGTGTGCTCAAGCTCATCAAGGATAAGTACGGCATCGGGGAAGAGGATTTTCTCTCGGCTGAGCTCGTGCTCGTGCCAGCCGGCAGGGCGCGCGACCTCGGCTTTGACCGCAGCATGATTCTCGCTTATGGGCAGGATGACCGCGTCTGCGCTTATACGAGCCTGCGCGCGATGCTCGAGAGCGATGGTCCGCGCAAACGCACGTCCTGCTGCCTGCTCGTTGATAAAGAAGAAATCGGCAGCGTCGGTGCTACGGGCATGCAGTCGCATTTCTTTGAGAATGTCCTTGCGGAACTCATGAATGCCTGCGGCCAGTACAGCGAGCTCGGCCTGCGCCGCTGCCTTGCCAACTCAAAGATGCTCTCGTCGGATGTCTCGAGTGCCTATGATGCCCTTTACGCCAGTGCCTACGATAAGAAGAATGTCGCTTATCTCGGCCGCGGCATGGTCTTCAATAAATTCACGGGCGCGCGCGGCAAGTCGGGTTCAAATGATGCCAATGCTGAATATCTTGGCGAAATCCGCCGCATGCTCGACAAACACGGCGTTCATTTCCAGCTGGCCGAGCTCGGCCGCGTCGACCTCGGCGGCGGCGGTACGATTGCCTACATCATGAGCCTTTACGGCATGCAGGTCATCGACAGCGGCGTCGGCGTGCTCTCGATGCACGCACCGTGGGAAGCAACGAGCAAGGTTGATATCTACGAGACAAAGAAAGGTTATATGGCCTTCCTTGCTGAGGCTTAAACTGCATAAACAAAAAAATCACGAGCCACATCATGTGGTTCGTGATTTTTTATTTGTATGAAAGGAAGAATCTGGCCGTCAGTCTTCGATGGCCGTCTCAAGGGCAATCTTAATCATGTCGTTGAACGACGTCTGGCGTTCCTCGGTCGTGCAGGCTTCGCCTGTCAGCAGATGGTCGCTGACCGTGAACATGGCAAGGGCTTGTACGTGAGCCTCGGCTGCGAGCGTATAGAGAGCAGCAGCTTCCATTTCGACAGCGAGGATGCCGTATTTGCGCAGTTTGTCGTTGTCGATTTCATCATCGTAGAAGCGGTCGACGGAGATGATATTGCCGACCGTGGCCTTGAGGTTGAGCTTTTTCGTGTTGGCAACAGCCTTGGACAGCAGGTCGTAATCGGCAATCGGGCAGTAGTTGATGGAACCGCCGAAGATGTTGCGGATGATGCCCGAGTCCGTGCTGGCAGCCTGCGCAATCAGGACATCGCGCAGATGTACGTCCGGATGCATGGCACCACACGTGCCGACGCGGAAGAGCTTCTTGCAGCCGAACTCATGGATGAGCTCATGGACGTAGATGGAGATGGACGGAATGCCCATGCCCGTGCCCTGTACGGAGACAGGAACGCCCTTGTACGTGCCCGTGAAACCGAGGATGTTGCGGATGGACGTATACTGCTTGGCATTGTCGAGAAAGTTTTCGGCGATGAACTTGGCGCGCAGCGGGTCGCCCGGCAGGAGAATGCGTTCAGCGATTTCGCCCTTTTCGGCAGCAATATGCGGAGTACTCATGATACAGCCTCTCTTTCTTGTCGTGTATTTCTGAAGATTTGCAATCGTATAGTCTTATTATAAAGAAAACGGGGCGGAAAGAAAAGGGCAAATGTCCTAACTTAAGGAAGGATGAGGCGGTTTTTAGGAGCAGGTTTGACAGATTAGTGCTAAAGTGGTATAATCCACTGTGTTGATATAAGTTGTCGGGACAATCGCGGCAGCCGTTAAGGCTGATGAGGAAAGTCCGGGCTCCACAGGGCAGTGTGCTGGATAACGTCCAGCGAGGGTGACCTCAGGGAAAGTGCCATAGAGATTTAGACCGCCTGACTTGTCAGGCAAGGGTGGAAAGGTGCGGTAAGAGCGCACCAGCAGTCAGGTGACTGGCTGGCTTCGGTAAACCCCACATGGAGCAAGACCAAATAGGGAAGGGATGATGCGGCCCGCGGAACCTTCCGGGTTGAGTCGCTTGAGCCGGCAGGCAACTGCCGTGCCTAGATAAATGATTGTCACCGCGCAAGCGGAACAGAACTCGGCTTACTGATTACTTATAGCAACGACCGAAAAAGCAACGAGGCTGCCCCTTCTGGCAGCCTGTTTTCATGTCTGGGGCAAATCTGAAAAGAACCTGAAAGAAATGAGAACGAACGAGCCTGAAAATGGCTCAATCCAGAGGGAAACGCTCTCTTATTGCGTTTTATCCTGAAGTACGACGACTCTGTCGTATGATATATATTTAGAAATGGGTTTAAAAGAATAAGCTGAGTCCAGCCCAGGAGCGGGGGAACCAAGTTTTTTGGGGTGAACGTCTGGCTCACGGTGTCAGGCCAAGAGGCCTTCATGGTGAAATAGGCGAGGGTGGTCTTCTCTACCCTAACCCGGCAGCTAACCTCGTAAGCGAAGCAGAGAGAGGAGTGGCTTTTTGAGTAAAGCAATGCGTATCATTTTCGCAGTATCCATGATCCTTATGTGCTGGTTTTCGGTGGCGGGGGCTTCAGCGTTCCGCGTCGGAGATCAGGGCAGCGATGTAGCAGAAATCCAGGGCCAGCTGGCCAATCTGGGCTATGATGTCACGGCTGACGGTGCCTATGGCCCCGCCACGGTCGAGGCTGTCAAGAGCTTCCAGATGACGCAGGGCATCCAGGCGGACGGACTTGTCGGTCCTTCCACGTATGCAGCCCTGCTCGGCAAGACGATGCCGGCAGTCAGCTCCACGACGAACTCCATCGCACGCCGCGTCGTTTCGGACTCCATGAACTATCTTGGTGTTCCGTACGTCTTCGGCGGCACGACGCCGAACGGGTTTGACTGCTCGGGCTATGTCCGCTATGTATTTGCCAATGCCGGTGTTTACCTGCCGCGCACGGCTGATGCACAGTACGAAGTCGGCTATTCGGTTTCCACGAGCGAGCTCGCTCCTGGCGACCTTGTCTTCTTCTCGACGTACGAGCCGGGTCCGTCCCACGTCGGCATTTACCTTGGCGACGGCGATTTCATCAATGCATCGTCGAGCCAGGGCGTCTCGGTGGCATCCCTGTACAGTTCCTATTGGGGTTCCTGCTATATCGGTGCCCGTCGCGTCATGTAATTTCTTCGGAGAGGGGCAAGATGTCTCTCTCCCTTTTTTTATTTTTTAGGGGGTGGAGTCATGGGGGATCTCTTCCTTCTGTTCCTGATCATCCTGATGTTTGCCTTTGCCTATTGGGATGAACTGTTCACAGAATGAGACATGAGCCATCCATCAGTCTGGTGGGTGGTTTTTTTATAGGTTTTTTATTTTTATTTTGGCATTTTCTGTATATTTTTTCTGAAATTTTACAGTTGGAGGTTGCATATTCAGTTTTTTTTGGGTAAGATGATATAACGTATAGGTCAGGAAGAAGGCGAAGCAATGGATGCAAAGCAGGATTTCTACTTAGCGGCACTTTCCACGTGTCCGGGACTTGGCAGCCGCCGTCTCGGGGCACTGCTCGAAAGGCAGCCGGATGCTGAGGCTCTCTGGCATATGTCAGCACAGGAGATGTATCATCTCGTCAAGATGCCGTCGGGCCTTTTGGAGGCACTGACATCGCTGCGGCAGGCAAATCCCGATTTGCCGAAGCGTCTGGCGGACGCGTGCCAGCGGCGTCAGGTACATCTCTGTACTCTGCAGGATGAATCCTACCCGTATTTATTGAAGGAAATCTTCTCGCCGCCCGCGGTGCTTTACTACCGCGGTGTGCTTATGCCAAAAGCTCGGCGCGTCGCCATGGTCGGCTCGCGCCGCTTCAGTCCTTATGGCGAAGCCTTGGCTTTGGAGTTTGGCGAGCAGCTGGCCGCCGCGGGACTTACGGTAGTCAGCGGGGCCGCACGCGGCATCGATACGCGCTCCCATCGCGGTGCTCTGAAGACGGGGCGCACCGTGGCTGTGCTTGGCTGCGGCATTGACGTTGCCTATCCGCCGGAGAACCGGCGCCTGCTCGCAGAAATCGCTGAGCAGGGGGCGGTCATCTCGGAATATGGTCCGGGCGTCCAGCCGCTGCCTGCCTTCTTCCCTGCGCGCAACCGCATTATCAGCGGCCTGTCCGTCGGGACACTGGTCGTCGAGGCGGCCGCGCGCAGCGGTTCACTCATCACGGCCGAGATGGCCCTGAATGAAGGCCGTGAAGTATACGCACTGCCCGGCAGTGTCTTTTCGAAGACGAGCGAGGGCTGTCATCATCTGATTCAGCAGGGAGCAAAGCTCGTGACGAAGCCAGGCGAAATCCTTAAGGATTTTGGCATCGTACAGGAGATGCTGCCGAAGAAGCGGTTGAAGATGACACCGGAAGAACGGAAGGTCTATCAGGTACTGTCGTTTGAGCATCCGCTCAGTGCCGATGAGATTCTTTTGAGTCTTCCGGATGGAGAAATGCCGAATCTGTCCTTTACGCTCCTGCAGATGGAGCTCAAGGGACTGATCCTAGAGAATGAACTGCATGCCTACAGGCGTGCTGAGAGGGAGTGACGGTTTGGCTGCAACGAAAGCAAGTACTGCAACAAAGTCAAAAGCTAAAACGAAAACGAAGACAACGAAGACGAAAAAGACATTAGTCGTTGTCGAGTCGCCAGCAAAGGCCAAGACCATCGAAAAATATCTGGGCAGAAAATACATGGTGCGTGCCTCGATGGGGCATCTGCGCGATTTGCCGAAAAGTCAGTTCGGCATCGATGTCGAACACGACTTTGCACCAAAGTATATCAATATCCGCGGCAAGGGCGACCTCATCAAGGCACTCAAGAAAGATGCCAAGAATGCGGATAAAATCTATCTCGCAAGCGATCCGGACCGCGAAGGTGAGGCCATTGCCTGGCATCTGGCCTTTATTTTAGGACTGGACCCGGAGTCGGACTGCCGCATTGTCTTCAATGAAATCACGAAACCGGCCATTCAGGAGGCGGTCAAGCATCCGCGTGCCATCAATCTCGACCAGGTCGATGCACAGCAGGCCCGCCGCATGCTCGACCGCATCGTCGGCTACAAACTGTCGCCGCTTTTATGGCGCAAAGTGCGCAAGGGCCTCTCGGCCGGCCGTGTCCAGTCGGTGACAGTCCGTCTGATCTGCGACCGTGAAAAGGAAATTCAGGCGTTCCAGTCGGATGAGTACTGGACCGTCGGCCTTAAGCTGCGCAAGGGCAAGTCGGCGATGTTCCAGTCCGACCTCACGCAGGTTGATGGCAAAAAGCTCGCCGTCACGGACGACAATGGCAAAAACTTTGTCCTCCATAATGAAAAAGAGGCCATGGCCCTGACGGAAGACCTCGCGAAGCAAAAGCTCGTTGTCGATGCCGTCAAGCGCAGCGAACGCAAACGGCGCCCGGCAGCGCCTTTTACAACGAGCTCCCTGCAGCAGGATGCCGCGCGCAAGCTCGGCTTCATCTCGCGCAAGACGATGATGATTGCTCAGCAGCTCTATGAAGGCATCGAGCTCGGCCGCCACGGGGCGACCGGTCTCATCACGTATATGCGTACCGACTCGACCCGTATTTCGGGGTTTGCCCAGGAAGAAGCCAAGTCGTTCCTTCTGGAGCAGTTCGGTCCGGAGTATGTGCCGGAGAAACCGAATATCTACGTGACGGGCAAGAAGGCTCAGGATGCCCATGAGGCCATCCGTCCGACGAGTCTCGAGCATACGCCGGAAGTACTGGAAAAATACCTGAATAAAGATCAGCTCAAGCTTTATACGCTCATCTGGCAGCGCTTTGCAGCCAGCCAGATGACGCCGGCGGTCTATGACACGATGGCCATTGCCATCAAGGCGGGCACGCGCTACGGCCTGCGCGCCAACGGCTCGCGCCTCAAATTCGCCGGCTTCACAAAGGTCTATGCCGGTGCTGACACGACGAAAAAAGAGAAGGATGTCGTGCTGCCGGAGATGGAAGCGGGCGATGAGCTGAACATCGCCAAGACGCTGCCGCAGCAGCATTTCACAGAACCGCCGCCGCGCTACAACGACGCATCCCTTGTCAAGACGCTCGAAGAAAAGGAAATCGGCCGCCCGAGTACGTATGCACCAATCATCGAGACGATTCAGGCACGCGGCTACGTTCAGCGCATTGATAAACATTTTCAGCCGACCGAGCTCGGTTTTGTCGTTGTCGATATGCTGAAGGAATACTTCAAGGACATCGTCGATGTGAAATTTACGGCCAATCTCGAGAACGAACTCGATGAGATTGCCGAAGGCAAGGTCCACAAGAATGAGCTGCTGCAGGAATTCTACGGCCCGTTTGAAAAAACGCTGGAGAAAGCCGATGAGGCCATCGGCCACGTCGAGCTGCCAGTCGAGGTATCCGATGTCCGCTGCGAGCGCTGCGGCCGCCTCATGGTCGTCAAGCAGGGGCGCTACGGCAAGTTCCTGGCCTGTCCGGGCTTCCCAGAATGCCGCAACACGAAGCCGCTTCTCAAGGATACGGGTGTCAAGTGCCCGAAATGCGGCGGCAAGATTGTCGAGCGCCGTACGCGCCGCGGCCGTGTCTTCTACGGCTGTGAGAATTATCCGCAATGCGACTATACGACGTGGGATACGCCGCAGCAGGAAAAATGCGAGAAATGCGGGGCGTTCATGCTCAAGCATCATTTCAAGAACGGCCGCAGCATGCTCTACTGCAGCAACGATGCCTGCGAGACGCGCGTCAATCATCCTATTAATAAGGAGCTCGAGAAAATGCGCGAACGCCTCGAAGCCAAGAAAAAGCGTGATGAGGCCAAAGCTGCTGAGGAACAGAAAAATAAGGAGATTTCATGAAGAAAGTCATCATAGTCGGAGCAGGGCTTGCCGGCAGTGAAGCTGCTTGGCAGGCAGCAAAGCAGGGCGCAGAAGTCACGCTCTATGAGATGCGTCCGGAAAAATCAACACCGGCCCATAAGACCGCCGGCTTTGCCGAGCTCGTCTGCAGCAATTCGCTGCGCGGTGCCGGTCTTGAGAATGCCGTGGGCGTACTCAAGGAAGAGATGCGCCGCCTGGGCTCCATCATTATGGAAGCGGCGGACGCGACGCGCGTGCCGGCTGGCGGGGCTTTGGCCGTTGACCGCCATGGGTTCAGCGACTACGTGACAGAAAAAGTCACGCAGCATCCGCATATCACCGTGGTGCATGAAGAGGTCCCGAAGATTCCGCTGCAGGAGGATGCCGTGACCATCGTGGCCAGCGGCCCTCTGACGGCCGGCAGTCTGGCTGAGGACATCGCTGCGCGCACGGGCAACGATTCCCTGTATTTTTATGACGCCGCGGCACCGATTGTCAGCCTTGAGTCCGTCGATATGACGAAGGCTTACCGTGCTTCGCGTTATGGCAAGGGCGAGGCCGCCTATATCAACTGCCCGATGACAAAAGAAGAATACGAAGCCTTCTGGCATGAGCTCGTGACGGCGGAAAAGGCACCGACGAAGGATTTTGAGAAGGAAAAATTCTTTGAGGGCTGTATGCCGGTAGAAGTCATGGCGAGCCGCGGTATTGACACGCTGCTCTACGGTCCGCTGAAGCCTGTCGGACTCGAGCATCCTGAAACGGGCGTGCGCCCGTATGCCGTCGTGCAGCTGCGTCAGGACAATGCGGGTGCAACGCTTTACAATATCGTCGGTTTTCAGACGCATCTCAAATGGCCGGAGCAGCGCCGCGTGTTTGGCATGATTCCGGGGCTTGAACATGCGGAATTCCTGCGCTACGGTGTCATGCACCGCAATACATTTTTGAATTCACCGCGCCACATGCGTCCAACGCTGCAGCTCAAGGGCGAAGATAATCTCTTGTTCGCGGGGCAGATGACCGGTGTTGAAGGTTATATCGAATCCGCCTCGTCCGGTCTGGTAGCCGGCGTCAATGCCGCACGTCTCGCACGCGGGGAAGAGCCGCTCGTTTTCCCTGAGGAGAGCTGCCATGGTGCACTCTGCCATTACATCACGACGAGTGAGGCCAAGCATTTCCAGCCGATGAATGTGAATTTCGGCATTCTGCCGCCCGTGGAGACACGCGACAAGAACGGCCGCCGTATCCGCGATAAGAAGATGAAGAAACAGCTGCTGGCTGAGAAGGCACTGGCAGCCATTGAGGCCTTCAAGCCGCAGATCTTTGGCTGCTGAACGCAGAAATGAGGAGAATATTATGAGTACAGAATTACAGTTCCATGCAACGACCATCTGTGCCGTGCGCAAGAATGGCAAAACGGCTATCGCCGGCGACGGCCAGGTGACGTTTGGCCAGAACACCATTATGAAATCGACGGCCCGCAAGGTGCGCCGCATCTATCATGGCAAAGTCCTTGCAGGCTTCGCAGGCTCTGTAGCCGATGCTTTTACGCTGTTTGAGAAGTTCGAGGCTAAGCTCGAGTCGTACAACGGCAACCTGCAGCGCGCTGCTGTCGAGCTCGCTAAGGAATGGCGTACGGATAAGATGCTCGGCAAGCTCGAGGCTCTGCTGCTTGTGGCGGACAAGAACACGCTGCTGATGCTCTCGGGCAACGGCGAGGTCATTGAGCCGGACGGCGATGTCGCTGCCATCGGTTCGGGCGGCTTCTTTGCCCTTTCGGCTGCCCGCGCGCTCGTCAAGCACACGGACATGGAAGCTGCGGATATTGCACGTGAGGCCCTGACGATTGCCGCAGATATCTGCGTTTACACGAATCACAATATCAAAGTGGAGGAACTTGACTGATGGAACAGAATATAGAACAGATTGGCGTCAATGAACAGACGCCGCGCGAAATCGTCGAAGAACTCAACCGCTACATCGTCGGTCAGGACGAGGCCAAGCGCTCGGTGGCGATTGCCCTGCGCAACCGTTGGCGCAGCCGCCAGCTCACCGGCGCGATGAAAGAAGAGGTCATCCCGAAGAACATTCTCATGATTGGTTCGACGGGTGTCGGCAAGACAGAGATTGCCCGCCGCCTCGCCAGACTCGTCAAGGCACCGTTCATTAAAGTAGAAGCAACGAAATTCACGGAAGTCGGCTATGTCGGCCGCGACGTTGAGTCCATCATCCGCGATCTGACGGAAGCCGCTGTGCGCATGGTCCGTCAGCAGCGACTCGATGAAGTGCAGGACAAGGCTAAAGAACAGGCCGAGGAACGCATCCTCGATGTCTTTGTGCCGGAGCCGAAGAAATCGCAGAATCCGCTCGGCCGTCTTTTCGGCGGTGACGATGACGAGGAGAAGAAAACGGAAGAAGAGCCGAAGAAATATCAGGCCGGCCGCGAATGGGTCCGCAAGCGTCTCGAAAAGGGCGAGCTCGAGAATGAGCTCATCGAAATCGATGTCGAAGAGACGCGCCGCCCGATGGTCGGCATGTTCTCCGGCTCGAGCCTCGAGGGCATGGGCGACAATCTGCAGGACATGATTGGCAACATCATGCCGAAACGCCATAAGAAACGCAAAGTCACGGTGGCACAGGCCCGCAAGATTTTCACGCAGGAAGAGGCAGGCAAGCTCATCGATATGGAAGCCGTTGCCGAAGAGGCTGTTAAAGTCACGGAATACAGCGGCATTGTCTTTCTCGATGAAATTGATAAAGTCGCCGTCAAGGGCAACAGCTCGGGCGCTGATGTCTCGCGTGAAGGTGTACAGCGCGACATCCTGCCGATTGTCGAAGGCTCGCAGGTCTCGACGAAATACGGCCCTGTCCGCACGGACCACATTCTCTTCATCGCGGCCGGTGCGTTCCACATGGCTAAGCCGTCGGACCTCATCCCGGAGCTGCAGGGCCGTTTCCCTATCCGCGTAGAGCTCAAATCCCTGCGCAAGGAAGATTTTGAACGCATCCTCACGGAGCCGAAGAACGCGCTGATTAAGCAGTACGAAGCCATGCTGGCCACCGAGGGCCTGACGCTGACGTTCAAGCCGGATGCCATCAGCCGCATTGCCGAACTTGCCTGCGAGGTCAATGAGCAGGCTGAGGATATCGGTGCCCGCCGCCTGCATACACTTCTTGAAAAAGTTCTTGAGGATGTCAGCTTCAACGCACCGGAGCTTACCGATAAAAATGTCGTAATCGATGCGGATTACGTCAACAAACGTCTCTCGGATATTGTCGTCAACCGCGACCTTTCCCAGTTTATCCTTTAATCGCACTCCGAAGCAGAATGCAGCCTTGTCTGCATTCTGCTTCTATTTTTGCTGATGAAGAAAATTTTCAAAAAAATAACAAGATTATCTTTGACTATTTAGAAAAGTATGATAAACTAAATATAAGTTCAAAATGAGAATAGTATTATTACGGAATTGATTCGTAGGAGAGCAAAGGAGCGAATATTATGTCGTCTTTATTGGAAAAAACTCGCAAAATTAATCGTCTGCTTCAGCGTTCTGAAAATGTAGAATACGATGGGATTTCCCGTGTGCTCAGCAATGTCTTGAATGCAAACGTTTATATCACAAATAAAAAAGGCAAAATCTATGGCTACGCATTCGTCGATGACTTTGAATGCGACCTCATGATCGATAAAGTCATCGATCAGGGCGAATTCCCGAAGCATTATGTCAACTGGCTCATGCGCATGGATGAGACGAACGCCAACCTGCGTTCGAAGACGGGCATGTGCGCTTATGAAGAGAATACGAAATGCCTGTTCAACGGCAAGAACACGACGATTGTCCCGATTTACGGCGTTGGCGAACGCATCGGTACGCTGATTGTCGCCAAATACGACGAAGAGTTCGATGACGATGACCTGCTGCTCTGCGAATACGGTGCGACGGTCGTCGGTATGGAGATGCTGCGTGACCATGCGGAGAAGATTGAAATCGAAGCCCGCAAGAAGGCTACGGTCCAGATTGCCATCAATACGCTGTCATTCTCGGAGCGCAAGGCTGCGTTTGCCATCCTGTCGGCCCTCGACAGCACGGAAGGCCTGCTCGTCGCCTCGAAGATTGCCGACCAGGTCAAGATCACGCGCTCGGTTATCGTCAACGCCCTGCGTAAATTTGAGTCGGCCGGCGTCATCTCGTCGAAGTCGCTCGGCATGAAGGGCACGTACATCAAGGTCCTCAATGAGTATCTGCTCGATGAAGTTCAGAAGCTTCGCAACGAATGATGCTTCTGCTATTGCGGCAAAACCCGCATAAATAAAAAGGGAATCCGGTCCTGCAGGCTGGATTCCCTTTTTATTTATGTATCTATGTTATTACTGACTCAGGCGTTTGAGAGCTGCTTGAATTCCTCGAGCTTCTTCAGGGCCGCACCGGAGGCAATCATCTGGCGGGCGATGGCAATGCCCTCAGCGATATTTTTGGCCTTGCCGCCAACGTAGATGGCCGCGCCGGCGTTCAGCAGGACGATATCGGTCTTTGGTCCCTGTGCTCCCTTGAGGATGTCGAGCGTGACTTTGGCATTCTCGGAAGGGTCGCCGCCGCGGATGTCGTCTTTCGTGCAGCGCGTGAAGCCAAATTCCTCCGGCTTTACTTCATAGCGGCGGAACCAGCCGTTCTTAAACTCGCAGACACTCGTCGGCGCACTCAGGGAGAATTCGTCGAGGCAGTCCTGTCCGTAGATGACCATGCCGTTCTTGACGCCGAGCGTCAGCAGAACCTTGGCGAGGGGCTCGAGCAGGTATTCGTCGTAAACACCGAGGACCATGCGCGTCGGATGGGCCGGATTGGTCAGCGGTCCTAAGATGTTGAAGACCGTGCGGATGCCGAGCTCTTTGCGGATGGCGCCGACATATTTCATCGAAGCGTGGTATTTCTGAGCGAACATGAAGCAGAGGCCAATCTTGTCGAGCTCTTCAACGACCTTTTTCGGCGGCTGGTCGAGGTTGACGCCGAGAGCTTCGAGACAGTCGGCCGCACCGCATTTTGACGAAGCCGCGCGGTTGCCGTGCTTGGCGACTTTGACACCGGCCGCGGCGATGATCATGGCAGCGGTCGTCGAGATGTTGATGCTGTGGGCATGGTCGCCGCCCGTACCGACGATATCGAGGACATCCATGTCATGTTCGACCTTAAGGGCATGGTCGCGCATGGCCATGGCCGAACCGGAGATTTCGTCAATTGTCTCGGCTTTTGTGCTCTTGGTCGACAGTGCTGCGAGATACGCGGCATTCTGTACCTGTGTGGTCTCGCCGTTCATGATTTCATTCATGACGGTATAAGCCTCATCGTAGGAGAGGTCTTCTTTGCTGACAATTTTTTCGATTGCTTCTTTAATCATAGTGTATCCTCCCTGTGTGCAATGAATGGTATGATTGCCTTAATGATGGAACTTTTGATAATGTTAACATTATCATTCGAGTGTAACATTGTCAACTTTATCTTACGCGTCTTGAAATTTGCTGCGGAATAGAAAAAATCCGTTGACAATACGTCTGTCAGTCATTATAATATTAAAGTACGCATCGGGATGTAGCGCAGTTTGGTAGCGCGCCTGCTTTGGGAGCAGGATGTCGCAGGTTCGAATCCTGTCATCCCGACCATTTATTTGCGTCTGTAGCTCAGTTGGATAGAGCAACGGCCTTCTAAGCCGTGGGTCGCGGGTTCGAATCTTGCCAGACGCACCATTTGCGAGACAGAAGCTCCGGTTTTGCCGGAGCTTTTTTATTGTTTTGGGTAAATTTTTCTTGCCTTGTCGTATTCTTTTATGATATAATTCCCATATGTGAATTGCATATGGGAATTTTAGGCGGAGTCTGTTCAACACAGGCTCCGTCTATTTATTTGCAAGCACAGGGGGAAAGAAGGAAAGAGAAGGGTACATCGACTTATTCAACTATCAAGGAGGAATTTATTCGGGAATGGAAACTTTAGCTGCTATTATCTTTGTGCTGATGTACATGCTGATTGTCTCAGAAAAGGTTCATCGCACCATTGTCGCTATGCTTGGCGCCATCCTCATGATTATCGTCGGCATCCTGCCCGTGGATACGGCCCTGCATCACATTGATTTTAACACGCTGGGGCTGCTCATCGGCATGATGATTCTCGTGAGCATCACCGCCAAGACAGGCCTGTTTGACTATGTGGCCATCAAGACGGCTAAGGCCGCCAAAGCCCAGCCGCGCCGCCTGCTCATTTATCTCGGCTTCATCACGGCGCTTTTCTCGGCTTTCCTGGACAATGTCACAACGGTTCTCCTGATGGTGCCGGTTACGTTTGCCATCACGAGCAAGCTGCACATCCATGTCGTGCCGTTCCTGCTCACGCAGATTCTCGCTTCGAATGTCGGCGGCACGGCGACGCTCATCGGCGACCCGCCGAATATCATGATTGGCAGTGCCGTCAAGGAACTGACTTTTGTCGCCTTCATCGAGAACCTCACGCCGGTCATCATCGTCTGCATGATTGCCGTGCTCTTTGTCATGAATGTCCTTTACCGCAAACAGCTCGTGACAAAGCCGGAGCTGCAGGCGGAAATCATGCAGATGGATGAGAAGAAGGCCCTGAAAGATAAGAAACTGCTCGCGCGCTCGCTCTTTGTGCTCGGCCTGACGATTCTCGGGTTCTTCACGCATTCGTTCACGCATATCGAATCTTCGGTGGTCGCGCTCTTTGGCGGCTTTTTGCTGCTGCTGCTCGCGGGCGGCAGCCAGAATGCCGTGGACTTTTCCATGCGCAAGGTCGAATGGGCCACGATTTTCTTCTTCATCGGTCTGTTTGTCGCGGTCGGCGGTCTCAGCGAAACGGGCGTCATCAGCGACCTCGCGACGCAGGCCGTGGCTTTGACGCAGGGCGATGTCACGAAGACGTCGCTTCTGGTGCTCTGGCTTTCGGCGTTGGTCTCCTCGGTTCTTGACAATATCCCGTTTGTCGCGACGATGATTCCGCTGATTCAGAACATGGGGGCCATGGGCGTTGACAATCTTGAACCGGTCTGGTGGAGCCTGTCGCTCGGTGCCTGCCTCGGCGGCAACGGCACGCTCGTCGGTGCTTCGGCCAACCTTATCGTGGCCGGCATGGCAGCAGACCGCGGCGTCAAGATTTCGTTCCTCAACTACTTTAAGATCAGTTTCCCTATCATGATCATGACCATCGTCATTTCGACGGTTTACGTCTATCTGCGCTATTTGCTCTGATACGGCGCATCTGTTTGCAGATGCAGGCAGCTCCTTTCGGGGAGCTGCTTTTTATTTTACTGAGACCTCTGGCAGGATTTCCTGTTTCTGGCAAGAATAGGTATAATAGTAAACATGGTTTTTAGGTTTGGAGGGGTTCTCTTGTCGAAATTTGGTGGACGTGGGTATGGCATGTGTATCCTGTTCGTGCTCATCGGTGCAATTCTCGGCGGCATTCTTGGCGAAGTCCTGAAGAATGTGCCGTCGCTTGCCGGGATTATGCCGTTTTTGGTGACGACGTATCCCATATTTGATATGACGCCGGTGACCATTAATCTCTATGTGATGAAGCTGACGCTTGGTGTGGCCTTTATGCCGAATCTCATGAGCATGCTCGGCATCATCCTGGCCATTGTCCTGTACCGCCGCTACTGAGTCTGGGAGATTGTATAAAAAGGAGAGGATACTATGTTCATTCTGGCATCTGGTTCGCCGCGCCGCAAGGAACTCCTGCAGCAGATTGAGGCCAGTTTCACTGTCAAGGTCAGTCAGGCAGAAGAAGTGACTGGCGGCAGCCTGGCCCCTGCTGAAATCGTCGTGGAAAATGCCGTCCGCAAGGCTGAGGCCGTGGCGAAGGAAAATCCCGGGCAGGCAGTACTCGGGGCTGACACCATCGTCTTTCTGGATGGCAGGGTCTATGGCAAGCCGCAGGACGCAGCGGAGGCCAAAGAGATGCTTCGGTGCCTTGCCGGCCGTGAACACGAGGTTGCCACGGGCATTGCCTGGGTAAAGGACGGCAGGGTGTACACCGATGTCGAAACGACGCGCGTCTTTTTTGCGCCGATGACCGAGGAAGAGATTGAAGCGTATGTAGGGACGGGCGAGCCACTCGATAAGGCGGGGGCCTATGCCATTCAGGGCAGGGCTGCTGTCTTCATCGACTCGATTGCCGGTTCTTTTTCCAATGTCGTCGGCCTGCCTCTCTATGCGGTCTGCCGTCTTGCCGGAAAGGCAGGCGTGGATCTTTATGACAATCATGGTAAGGGATCTTCCGAAAGAGGAACGACCGCGTGAAAAACTCATCACGTACGGGGCTTCAGCCCTGAGCAATGCCGAGCTTCTCGCCGTGCTGCTGCATACGGGGACGCGTGAGCACTCGGTGCTGCATCTGGCAGAATCCGTGCTCGGTAAGTATAAGGAACGGGGCATGGCGGCCATGGCGCAGATGTCCGTGCGCGACCTTGCCGATATTCATGGCATCGGACCGTCGAAGGCTGCAACGATTTTGGCGGCTGTGGAACTTGGACGGCGCCTTTCGCAAAAGGCCGCGGCCAAAGTGCAGATTGTCCATGGGCCGGAGGATGCCGCGCATTTTGCCATGCCGCATCTCCGCTATGAGCAGAAGGAACATTTTGCTGTCCTGCTGCTCAATACGAAGAATCATATCCTTGGCCTGCGCGATATCTCCATCGGCAGCCTGTCGGCGTCCATCGTCCATCCGCGCGAGGTCTTTTCCATGGCCATCCGCTACGCGGCGGCTTCGATGATCCTCGTGCACAACCATCCGAGCGGCGACCCGAATCCGAGCCGTGAAGACCTCGCGGTCACGGACCGGCTCGTCAAGGCAGGCAGGATTCTCGACATTCCGGTGCTTGACCACATCATCCTCGGGGACAATCGTTTCCTGAGTTTAAAGGAAAAAGGCATGATCTCTTAAAGATATTCGTAAGATAATCTTGACGTTCCTTCATTTTGCCATTACAATCCATTATGAGATGTGTTACAATAGTATGTATTATTTCGATAACGAAATTTTCGATAAGGAAATTCTGAAGGGAGTTTATCAGTACAATGTGGAGTCTTTTTGGTGGTTTATCTCACGATATGGGTATTGACCTTGGCACGGCCAATACGCTCGTCCATGTGAAAGGCAGGGGGATTGTCCTGCGTGAGCCTTCTGTTGTCGCCATAAAGAGTGATACGGGAGATGTCCTGGCTGTCGGTGATGAGGCTAAGCAGATGATTGGCCGTACGCCTGGCAACATCGTAGCCATCCGCCCGATGAAGGATGGTGTCATTGCGGACTTTGATGTGACGCAGGCCATGCTCAAGTATTTCATCCGCAAGGCTATGAATACGAAATCCTTCGTGCGCCCGCGCGTCGTCGTCGGCGTTCCTTCTGGTGTTACGGAAGTCGAGAAGCGCGCCGTCATCGACGCTGCCCAGCAGGCCGGTGCACGTGAAGCTTATCTCATCGAGGAGCCGATGGCTGCAGCCATTGGTGCAGGCCTGCCGGTAGAAGAAGCTACGGGCAACATGGTTGTCGATATCGGCGGCGGCACGACGGAAATCGCCGTCATCTCGCTCGGCGGCATCGTCACGAGCCGTTCGATCCGCATTGGCGGCGATGAGATGGATTCGGCCATCGTGCAGTACATCAAGCGCATGTACAACCTCATGATTGGTGAGCGCACGGCTGAGGAAATCAAAATCAACATCGGTACGGCCATCGTGACGCCGGAAACGGACACGTCGATGGACATCCGCGGCCGTGACCTCGTCAGCGGCCTGCCGAAGACCATTACGATTCAGGCAAAAGAAATCCGCGAAGCCCTTGGCGAGCCTATCTATAAGATTGTCGATGCCGTCAAAGCGACGCTTGAGAAGACGCCGCCAGAGCTCGCAGCTGATGTCATGGACCATGGCATCATGATGACGGGCGGCGGTGCACTTCTTAAAAACCTTGACCAGCTGCTGGCCCATGAGACGGGCATGCCGGTCCTCGTCGCTGAAGATCCTCTGTCCTGTGTCGGCGAAGGCACGGGCAAATCGCTCGAGAATATTGAACTCCTCAAGCGTGTAGTCATGACCTCGAAGAAGCTGAGACAGTGATGAGCGGAAGATATAAGAAGAACAACAATAAAGGAACGGGCAAGAAAATTCTCATCCTGATTTTCGTCCTCGTCAGCCTGTTCTGCATCATCTTCTTCTCGGCCCGCGGCCGTTTCCATGCACCTGTTGCCGAGCAGGCTGCTTCCATCGTCATGACGCCGTTTCAGCGCGCCATCTCGTGGGTGGGCAGCCAGCTCAACTATGTGACGAGCAATATTTGGGAAATCGCCACGATGCATCAGCAGAATAAGATGTTGCGCAACGAGGTCGAGCAGCTGCGCATCCAGAATCTCCATGCAAGTGAATACGATGCGGAGAATCAGCGCCTGCGCGCCCTGCTCGGCTATAAGCAGACGGCCACGCAGTTTGACCTCGTAGCGGCAAGGGTCATCGGCCGCGAATCGGCCACGTGGTCGAGCGTCATTGAAATCAACCGCGGCACGAGCGACGGCGTCGATGTCGATATGGCCGTCGTCACGGACAAGGGCCTCGTCGGCCATGTCATCGAGGCTGGCCCGACTTCTGCAAAAGTGCAGCTGCTGCTTGACCCGCGTTCGTCGGTCGGCACGCTCGTGCAGCGCGCTGATTCGCGTGTTGCCGGCATCGTCGAGGGCGATATGGACAATCCGACCATGCCGCGCATGGTCAATATCCCGAAGACCGCGGATGTTGAAGAAGGCGATGTCGTCGTGACCTCGGGCTTCGGCGGTATTTATCCGAAGGGACTCAATGTCGGCATTGTCTCGGAGCTGCGCAATGATGAGGGCGGCCTTTTGAAGATTGCCGTGCTTGAACCGGCCGTCGACTTCCAGAAACTTGAGGATGTCATGGTCATCACGGCATCGCGCGAAGCTCCGCCGGAACCTCTGAAGACCCCGCCGCAGACGCCGGGCACGGAGACGGACCCGGCAGCTCAGGCTGCTGAGCAGGCAGCTGCCGCCAATGGCGATGACAGCTCGGATTCCTCCGACAGTTCAGACAGTCAGGATGCTTCGGGTTCTGACAGCAGCGACAGCAGCGGAGAGGGGAGTGCACAATGAAGCAGGCAGGCGTAACCGCGCTTTTCGTCATCATTCTTTATGCACTTCAGACATCTCTCCTGCCGCTGATCGCTTATCATGGCGTGACGGCAGACCTGCTGCTGCTCTTTACGACCTCGATGGCTTTCCTGCGGGGGTCGCGCATTGGCGCGCTGGCCGGCTTTTCTGTCGGCCTTCTGCAGGACCTCGTGAGCGGGACGTTCCTCGGGATGAATGCGTTCACACGCCTGATTCTCGGCTTTCTGGTCGGCAAGTTCTCGGATGAGGTCTTCAAGGAGCAGTTTTTCCTGCCGGTCTTTGCATCTTTGCTGGTGACCGTGGCGAACTATTTTATTTTGGCGTTACTTATGCTATTATTAGGGTATCGCTTTAATCTGATGGGGCATATGCAGTACACTCTGCTGCCGATGCTCATCTATCAGCTGGTATTTGCTTATCCGGTACACCGTCTCACCTATGAGCTCAACAAAAGATACGGGAAAGCATGACAGAGCCGCCTTTTTGGCAGCAGACGATTTTTGGCAATGATTAAGGCACCTTGCGGGGTGCCTTTCGTTATGGGAGAGATTCGATTTTGGATAATGATGAATTCAACAGCAGATTGCGGACTTTGATGGTCATATCGGTCCTGGTCATTGCCGTTCTCATCGGGCGGGCTGCCTATCTGCAGATTTACCAGGGGGAGTACTACAAGGCCCTGGCCGATGGCAACCGCATCCGCATCGTGCCATCCATGGCACCGCGCGGCACCTTTTATGACCGCAACGGCCAGCTCCTCGTGACGAACCGTCCGGGCTTTTCGGTATCGCTGCTGCCGCTGACTGCGCCGATTTCGGATGATGTCATTGCACGTCTGTCGGACCTTTTAAAGGTACCGACTGACGAAATCAAGCAGAAGATTGCGGGGCACAGCGGCTTTAACCCCATCCGCATCAAGACGGATGTCACCCCGGATATTGTTTCCATCATCGAGGAGCAGAAGAGCCAGTATCCCGGTGTCGTCATCGAAGTCACGCCAATCCGTGACTATATCCTGAAACAGGAAGGCGCGCACACGTTCGGTTATGTCAGTGAAATCAACGATGCGGAACTGGAAAAGATGAAGGATGAAGGCTATAAATCCGGTGATATTATCGGTAAATTCGGCCTTGAGAAAGTATATGATAAGGAACTGCGCGGCGAGAACGGCGGCCAGCAGGTCGAGGTCGATGTGTCGGGCAAGCCGGTGCAGATTCTCGGACGCAAAGAGCCGGTCCCCGGCGATGACCTCGAGCTGACGATTGATATCAATCTGCAGCAGGCCGCGGAAAAAGCCGTGGATGAACAGCTCACGCAGATTGGCGCACATGCCGCTGCCGCTGTTGTGATGAACCCGCAGACCGGTGAAATCCTCGCTATGGTCAGCCGTCCGGCTTTTGACCCGAACCTCTTTGCTCATGGCATTTCCTCGAAGGACTGGAACCAGCTCAACAACAACCCTTATCATCCGATGGATAACAAGACCATCACGGGCGAGTATCCGCCAGGCTCCACCTTTAAGATTGTCACGGGTACGGCTGCCCTTACCGAGGGCGTCGTCACGCCGGAGGAACAAATTTTCGACTCTGGTCATCACTGGCTGATTCCGAAGGGCAACGCTGACGGCGAGGCCCTCGGCTGGCTGAATTTCCGCTCAGCTCTCGCATATTCGGATAACGTCTACTTCTATGAGATGGGCAACCGCCTCGGCATTGACCGTCTGGAAAAATATGCACGCATGTTCGGTCTCGGACAGAAGACGGGCGTCGACCTTCCCTATGAAGCTTCGGGCCTTGTCGCCAACCGCCGTTATAAAGAGAAGAACTTCGATGATGGCGAATGGTATCTTTCCGAGACGTTCGACGCGGCCATTGGTCAGGGCTTCAACCTCGTGACACCGCTGCAGGCGGCCATGGTCATGGGCGAAATCGCGGCCGACGGCAAGCGCTATAAGCCGCATGTCGTCAACCGCATCATCGCGCCGGACGGCAGTGTCGTCAAGGATTTCCAGCCGGAGCTCCTGTCGCAGCTCGATGTGCCGGAAGAGGACATCAAGCTCATTCAGGATGGTCTGCATGACGTTACGAAGTACGGTACCGCTGCGTCGAGCTTCCGCGGCTTCACGGTCGATATCGCCGGCAAGACCGGTACGGCCGAGAACTCGCAGGGCCGCGACCACGGCTGGTTCGTCGCCTATGGTCCGTTTGATAATCCGAACATTGTCGTGGCCGTCATCGTCGAGAACGGCGGCTACGGCTCGCAGTCCGCTGTACCAATCGGCCGCAAGATTCTTGAGGCAGCCTTTGGCCTCAATCAGGACGGCAGCAGCGACGACAAAAAATGACAGGACGCAACCATCAAGAACCATCCGACAGAGAGAGGAGAGTCAGCCATCATCATGCACGATGAGATTGTAAAAATCAAGGGCGGAAGAAAGGGACTGCAGCTGAGCTTTGCAGAAGATGCCTCTTTTGATGCTATCTGGAAAACTATTGAACAGAAACTCGAATCCGGTTCCGGCTTTTTTCTGCGCGGCACGCTTGTGCTTGTGCCGCGGGAACGCTTCCTGAAAGAAGACTTTGAAAAGCTGCAGAAGCTGTTTCATGAACACGGGCTTATCTGCCGTCTCATGACGAAGAAGGATGAGACGGCAGCAAAAACGGAAAGAGCACCCCGTAAACCGGCACCGGCCGTGGCTGCACCTCTTAAGGCTGCTTCTTCAGAGCATGTGCAGGAAATGGTTGTAGTCAACCGCACGCTGCGCGGCGGTCAGGAAATCCGTACGGACAGTTCTGTGCTTGTCTGCGGCAATGTCAATCCCGGCGCGCAGATTATCGCGGGCGGCAGCATCGATATCCGCGGCACCTGCCGCGGACTCGTCCATGCCGGTGCCGCAGGGGATACGAGCGCGTTCATCATCGCCGACCATCTGATGCCCACGCAGATCCGCATCGCGAATCTCATCGCGCGTTCGCCGGACCATATGGAGATGACACAGCGCGCAGAGCGGGCTTCCATAAAAGACGGACAGATTGTCATTGAACCGATAGAAAGGTAGGATAAGGGGTATGAGCAAAGTATATGTAATCACTTCAGGCAAAGGCGGCGTCGGTAAGACGACGACCACGGCAAATCTCGGTGTGGGTCTTGCGATGCGCGGCAAGAACGTCGTTCTCGTCGATACGGATACGGGCCTGCGCAACCTCGACCTGTTGCTCGGCCTCGAGAACCGCATCATGTATGACCTCATCGATGTCGCTGAAGGCCGTGTCCCGTACAAGAAAGCGCTCGTACGCCATAAGAAATACGAGACCCTTTTCCTGCTGCCGACTTCTCAGGTCAAGGACAAGACGAGCGTCAATCCGGAACAGCTCGTCAAACTCTGCGATGAGCTGCGCAAGGAGTTCGACTACATCCTCATCGACTGTCCCGCAGGCATCGAGCAGGGCTTTAAGACGGCCATTGCCGCTGCCGATACGGCTATCGTCGTGACGATGCCGGAAATCTCGGCGGTCCGCGATGCCGACAAAATCATCGGCGAACTCGCACGCGCGGAGAAAGAAGACATCAAGCTCATCGTCAACCGCATCCGCCCGCAGATGGTCGAGAGCGGCGACATGCTCGATATGAACGACATCAATGACATCCTCTCGATTGACTGCATCGGTCAGGTACCGGACGATGAGATGGTCGTCACGAGCACGAACAAGGGTGAACCGTGCATCACGATGGAAAATTCCCTCGCAGGCCAGGCTTACCGCAATATCGTCGGCCGTATCTGCGGCGAGGATATTCCGTTCATGGAATTCCCGAAGGAAGGCTTCTTCCAGAGACTCAAGCGCCGCGTATTTGGAGCATAAGGAGGGACAGGCATGCTGGACAATTTAGTCAAGAAGATTTTTGGCAAGCGGGAGAAATCCGGCCAGATCGCGCATGACCGTCTCAAGGTCGTGCTCATTCATGACCGCGCCAATGTTTCCCCAGAAGTCATGGAGAACCTCAAGAATGACATCATCAAGGTAATCTCCAATTATATGGATATCAATCAGAAGGATATGGACATTTCCCTCGAGAACGACGACAATTCCGTTGCGCTCGTAGCCAATATCCCGGTCAACCGCATGAAGCATGATGCGGGCAAGAGAAATGAGAAGTGAGAAGACTTAAGCAATGATGAACAAACGTTATCTGCGCCGTACGGATTACATCCTCATCGCTGCGACGGCGGCCATCATCATCATGAGCCTCGTCATCATCGGCAGTGCGACGCACATCAATACACCGAGCGAGGAACGTTACTGGTATGTACAGCGTCAGGGTATTTTTGCGCTCGTCAATATCGCTTTGGCGGCGTTCCTGATGAATTTTGACTATAAGGTGCTGCAGGGTTATGGCAACAAGCTCTACATCTTCAACCTGATTCTGCTCGTCGCCGTCATGGCCGTCGGTCAGTCGGCTCTCGGCGCCCAGCGCTGGATTACGATTGGTCCAATCAGCATCCAGCCGTCAGAATTCTCGAAGCTCATCATGATCATCTCGATTGCAACGATGCTCGATGATAAAGTCGGCAAGCTCAACAGCGTGCGGGAGCTTCTGCCTGTCGCGGCGTATGTCGGCCTGCCGTTCCTATTGGTTTTAAAGCAGCCGGACCTTGGCACGTCACTGGTCTTCATGGCGATATTCTTCGGCATGGTCTATGCGGCGGGCATCAATAAGAAGCTGCTCGCCGGCATTTTTGCCGCCGGCATCGCGGCGTTCCCGCTGTTCTGGCATTTTCTCAAGGATTACCAGAAGATGCGTCTGACGGTTTTCATGAACCCGAATGTCGACCCGCTGGGCTCTGGCTATCACATCATCCAGTCGAAAATCGCCATCGGTTCGGGCATGCTGTTCGGCAAGGGCCTGTTCGGCGGCACGCAGAGTCAGCTGAACTTTTTGCCGGAGAACCATACGGACTTCATTTTCGCCGTCGTCGGTGAGGAGCTCGGGTTTGTCGGCGTGACTTTCTTGTTGCTCCTGTATCTCGTCGTGCTCTGGCGCGGCATCGTGACGGCGCGCGACGCGGGCGATACGTTCGGCCGTCTCTTGGCTGTCGGCATTACGTCGATGCTGGCCTTCCATGTGCTCGTCAACGTCGGCATGACAATGGGCATCATGCCGGTTACAGGTATCCCGCTGCCGCTCATGAGCTACGGCGTCAGCTCGCTGACAACGAACATCATGTCGATTGCCATTCTTTTGAACATAGAACGGCGCAAACAGAAACTTGTCTTTTAAATGGGCCTTGGGCCCGGCCTTCCCTGTTTCGATTCCCGAAGAGGGGAGGGCTTTTTCTTTTTTAGAGTTATATCGTACATATAGTATGGAGAGAAAACGGAGGAAAAAATGGTACGACTCGAACACGAAGTGCTGCAGTCCGTCCTCAAGCCGTCGCGCTATACGGGCGGTGAGTGGAATGCAGTCATCAAGGACCACGGCAAGGTCGGCTGCACCTGGGCGCTGGCCCTGCCGGATGTCTATGAAGTGGGCATGAGCAATCTCGGCTTAGCCATCCTGTATGAAATTCTCAACCGCCGTGAGGATATCGCCGCCGAACGCGTCTATGCGCCTTGGACGGACATGGAAGCCGAGATGCGCAAACGCCAGATGCCGCTGTTCTCGCTCGAGACGAAGACAGAAATCTCGGCATTTGACTTTGTCGGCTTTTCGCTGCAGTATGAGATGATTTACACGAACGTGCTCAACATGCTCGACCTGGCACGGATTCCCCTCTGGGCCAAAGACCGCGGCGAGGATATGCCGTTCATCGTTGGCGGCGGCCCGTGTGTCTACAATGTCGAGCCGATTGCCGACTTCTTCGACTTCTTCATCATTGGTGAGGGCGAAGAAGTCATTGTCGAAGTGTCAGATGCCCTGATGCAGTGGAAAAAAGACGGCAGACCGGGCGGCCGCCGCGGTTTCCTCAAGCGGCTGCTGCAGGTGGACGGCATCTACGTGCCGTCGTTCTACGAGGCAGAATACGACGAAGAGGGCAATTACAAGGACCTGCGTCCACTCGCTGATGAGGCAAAAACAGTCATCTACAAGCGTGTAGTCAAGGATATGGACGAGGTGAGCTCCGTCGAACATCCTGTCGTGCCATATATGGACATCGTGCACAACCGCATTATGCTCGAACTCTTCCGCGGCTGCTCGCGCGGCTGCCGCTTCTGTCAGGCCGGCATCTGCTACCGTCCGGCCCGTGAGCGCACGGAAAAGAATCTGCGCAAAATGGCACGCGGCCTCGTCGACGCGACGGGCTATGACGAGATGAGCCTGACGTCGCTTTCGTCGGCCGATTATTCGTGTCTCGGCCGTCTCGTCGATGACCTCATGGATGATTTCATGGATGAGAAAGTCAGCTTTTCTCTGCCGTCGCTGCGCATTGACAGTTTCTCGATTGACCTGGCCCATAAGATGCAGCAGGTTAGAAAATCGGGCCTGACGTTTGCACCGGAAGCCGGCACGCAGCGCCTGCGCGACGTCATCAACAAGGGCGTGACGGAAGAAAATCTCATGAAGGCCTGCGGTGCGGCGTTCCGTCAGGGCTGGAAACAGGTCAAGCTCTACTTTATGATGGGCCTGCCGACGGAGACGGACGAAGATGTCATTGGCATCGCGAAGCTCGCGAAGAAAGTCGTCGACCTCTATACCGAAATTAAGGGCAAACGCGGTTGCAAGGTCACGATTTCCGTGGCCTGCTTCGTGCCAAAACCGTATACGCCGTTCCAGTGGTTCGGCCAGCTGCCGATTGAGGAGTTCCAGCGCCGTCAGCAGCTCCTGAAGGAAAACATCACGGACCGCGCCATCACGTTTAACTATCACGATGCCCGCCTTTCCGTCATCGAGGGCGTATTTGCGCGCGGCGACCGCCGCCTGGCAAAAGTCCTCTATCAGGCCTGGCAGGATGGTGCAAAGTTTGATGGCTGGTCCGACCTTTACCGCGACGATGTCTGGCATGAAGCCTTCCGCAAATGCGGCGTGGACATGGGCTATTACAACATGCGCACGCGTAATTTCAACGAACCTCTGCCATGGCTTATTACATCGCCGGGCGTCAATCAGGAATTCCTGCTGCGCGAGTGGCATCACGCGATGCGCGGGAACCTCACGGAGGACTGCCGCCGCGGCCGCTGCACGGCCTGCGGCATCTGCCCGAACCTCGGCGTTCATGTCATCGACTACAAGAAACAGGAAGACGAGCGCGAAACGCAGGAAAAAGCCGCTCTGGCCGAGAAGTCAGCATCGGCAGAGACAGAAGCAGCTGAAGAGAAGACTGTACAGGCAGCCGAGCATGACCCGAAGGGACCGGGCCGTCAGCGCCATCTCTATGCATGGCGCGCGGAAGTCACGAAGGGCGAGGAACTCCGCTATGTCTCGCATCTCGACTATGCGAACCTCTTCCTGCGTGCCTTCGACCGCGCAAAACTGCCGATGGCCTATTCCGAGGGCTTCAACCCGCATATGAAAGTCGCCTTTGCCTCGGCCCTGTCGCTCGGCGTCACGAGTGCGTCCGAATACATGGATTTCGAGCTTACGAAGCCGCTCTGCCAGCCGGAAATCTTCGACCGCCTGCAGAACGAGCTGCCGCCGGGAGCGAAACTCCTGAAGCTGCGTGAAATCAAGGGCAAGCACAAGGCCCTGATGTCCGAGGCCGATGAGGCTGTCTACAAACTGCACGTGCCGTATGCCGGCACAGAGGCTGCCGTGAAAGCCAGTCTCAAGGCTTACGCAGAGGCTGAGACCGCCGTCTGGCACCGCGTGACGCCGAAAAAGACGCGCGATATCGAGACGAAGCAGTACATGAAACAGCCGATTGCCTTTGCCTTAAATGATGGCCAGCTCGAACTGACCATGGACATCACGATTACTCAGTCGGGCAGCGTCAAGCCGCTCGAGGTTCTCTCGCTTATCGCGAAGGATTTCGGGCTCGCTGTCAATCCGGCCGAGGCCTTGATTGAGCGTCAGGGGATTTTCGGCAAGGGGAAAAAGCTCATCGATTTAGTCTGATTTTTGGAAGAGAGGAATGGGGTGACGTTATGAAATCGATCATCGTGAATATGGTGCCCGAGGAGACCTGCATGGCTCTGCTGGAAGACGGCGAACTCGAGGCGGTGGAGGTGGAGCGTTCCTCGCATTCCCATCTTGTCGGCAATATCTATAAAGGCCGTGTGCAGAACGTCCTGCCCGGCATGCAGGCCGCGTTCGTCGACATCGGCACGGGCAAAAATGCTTTCCTATATATAGGGGACGGCCTGCCGCACGACACGATAAAATCTATGCCGCAGAATACGCGCATTCACATCGGGCAGAGTCTGCCCATTCAGATTGTCAAGGATGCCATCGGCACAAAGGGGCCGCGCGCGACGATGCATATCTCGTTGCCGGGCCGCAATGTCGTCCTGATGCCGACAGCCGCCTATATCGGCATGTCGCGGCGTATTGAGGACGAGGAGGAGCGCGCCAGACTCCACGCCATTGCCGAACGCATCTGCCCTGAAGGCATGGGGCTCATCATCCGCACGGTCGCTGCCGGCCAGAGCGAGGAGAACCTCGCGGCCGATGTGCGCTATCTTGTGCGCCTCTGGGAATCCATCCTCGCGCGTTATAAACTCAAGAGCAAGGGCTCGTCGCTGCTTTACCGCGATGCCGATTTGCTCATCCGCCTCGTGCGCGACCGCTTTACCGCGGATATCGACGAGCTGGTCATTGACAGCCAGGAGGGCTACCAGCGCATCCGGAATCTCGTCGAGGCCATTTCACCGGAACTGGTCTCCCGCATTCGCTATTACGACGAGAAAACGCCGATTTTCAAGGCCTATCATATTGAAGAGGAAATCGACAAACTCGGGGCGCGCGAAGTCGAGCTCAAGTCGGGCGGCTTCCTCGTCATCGATAAGACCGAGGCCCTGACTGTCATCGATGTCAATACGGGCAAATACGTCGGTAAGACAAACCTTGGCGATACTGTCTATCAGACGAATCTCGAAGCAGCCGCGGAAATCCTCAAGCAGATTCGCTTGCGCGACATCGGCGGCATCATCATTGTCGACTTCATCGACATGGAAAAAGAGGAGCAGAAGGAAGAACTGCTGACGTATATGCGCAATCAGGTCAAACACGACCGCACGAAGACGAATATCGTCGACATCACGAGCCTCGGTCTCGTCGAAATCACGCGCAAAAAATCGCGCCAGAATATCGAGAGCATCGTTTACAGCGAATGCCCGACCTGCCACGGCCGCGGCCGCATCGAGTCGCCAGAGACCGTCTCCATCCGCATCAGCCGCGACATCCGCCGCATGGAACGCAAATCCCACGCACGCGAGGGCTACGAAATCGAAGTCCACGAGACCGTCGCCGAAGAACTGCGCCAGAATCAGCTCATGATGAACCTCGCCGCCGAATTCGGCACCGACATCAAAGTCACCGTTGTGCCGGGGATGCATCCGGAAAATTACACGATTCTGCAGCAGAGCTGAGATGTTCTAAGGAATGATACTATGAAAATCAAATCGCTTGACCATTTTGTGCTGACGACGAAGTGTCTGGAGAAATGCCTTCATTTTTACCATGACCTTCTCGGTATGCGCGTGGAGGAGAAGGCGGGGCGGTATGCGCTGTTTTTCGGGGCGGCGAAAATCAATATCCATCAGAAACCGGCGGAATTTCTGCCGGCGGCGGAGCATCCGCAGTCGGGCAGCCTTGATTTTTGTCTGGTCGTTGAGGACGATATCGAGGCCTTGCAGCAGGAGCTTGCCGGCAAAGGCGCTGCGATTGAGCTTGGCCCTGTGGAGCGGCATGGCGCGCGTGGCCGGATGAAAAGTATATATTTAAGAGACCCTGATGGCAATCTGGTGGAACTTTGCCATTATGAGACTCTGTAAAGCAAATAGAAAAAGAAGACCTGCAGGCATCGGGGGAGGTGCCTGCAGGTCTTCTTTTTGTGAGGTTGTATTTATGAGCCTCAAAGGCGTTGACTGGTCTTCCTGCAGCGGCGTGCAGTTCTGGGGCAAACCGGACGGCAAAAGGCCAGAAACTCATCTGCCAGCTCAACAGCAATGGCGAGGATTTCGAAGTCAACCTGACGAATGTGGTCGCCAGCACCGCGCCGCAGCTCGTGACCATCCCGTTCAGCCAGTTCAGGGGCAAGAACGGCGGCAGGCTCGATACCTCGGCCATCCAGCATTTTGCCCTTTACTGCAACACGATGGGCGACGAGCCGGTCGAGTCGGATTTCTATTTTGATGATATCCATGCGGTAAAAGCCGACTAAAAGATATGCATTTTGTCGGTAATGCCATATATGTAATCTTTTTATAAATAAAAAGACATAATATTATTGACACAGAAAAAGACGTCTCGTATAATGAGGGCAGAAAACATATTTTGGGCTAAGATTTTACAGGGGGATGAGGGTTTTGTATCCAATGAAATTACAGGCACCGCTCAAGGACTATATCTGGGGCGGCACGAAGCTCAAGACGGATTACGGCAAGCAGACGGACCTTGAGAAAGTGTCGGAGTCGTGGGAGCTCGCCTGCCACAAGGATGGCATGAGCATCATCGAGAATGGGCCGGAGGCCGGCCGCACGCTCCAGGCGTATCTTGACGAAGCCGGTTCGGAGGTCCTTGGCGAGCACGCTAAGAAATTCCCGTATTTCCCGCTGCTCATCAAGCTTATCGATGCCAAGGACAATCTTTCCGTGCAGGTCCATCCGGACAATGACTACGCTATGCGCGTGGAAGGCGAGTTCGGCAAGACAGAGATGTGGTACATCGTCGACTGCGAGCCGGGCGCGACGCTGATTTACGGCTTCAAGAATAAGATTTCGAAGGAAGAATTCGAGCAGCGCATCGCAGATAATACACTGCTCGAGGTCTGCAATCAGGTCCCCGTGCATAAAGGCGATGTCTTCTTCATCGCTTCGGGTACGCTGCATGCCATCGGCAAGGGCATCATCATCTGCGAGATTCAGCAGAACTCCAATACGACTTACCGCGTCTACGACTATGGCCGCGTTGGCAAGGACGGTAAGCCGCGGGAGCTCCATGTCAAAAAAGCCATTGACGTGACCAGTCTTGAGCCGGTGAAAGAACGTCCGCACCTTGATGCCGTGCTCGATATCTTCGCGGATACGAAGGCACGCCTGCTCGCTTCCTGTGAATATTTCACGGTATACGAACTCGATGTCGATGGCACGAGCCATCTGACTGCAGGCAAAGATTCGTTCCAGAGCTTTACGGTGCTCGAGGGCGAAGTGACGCTCAAAGCGGGTGAGACGGAGATGAACTTCAAGAAGGGTGAGTCCGCCTTCCTGCCGGCCGGTTTGGGCAATTATACCCTGACAGGCAAAGCCCAGCTGATTCTCAGCAAGGTCTAAGACGACAGACAAACGCAGAACGCGGGAAAATAAGCATTCTTTCAGGCGTGAGGGAATGCTTATTTTTATATTCTCTTTTAAAACAAAAGATATGCTTTTTATTGACATAAGATAAAGTCTTTATTATAATAAACAAAGAGAGAAAAAATAAGGATTTATTTGAAAATTCTTGGGAGAAATGAGGAATGAAATCCATGAAGAAGAAGTACCTGCGCATCGCGGCAGCCTGTGCCTGTCTGTCCCTCCTGCCGGCAGCGGCTCTGGCCAATCCGGTGACGGATGCCAACGACCCTGCCTAGCACGGTACAGCCGGATGCCGCGAAGGCCAAGGCCGAAGCGCCGACCATCAGGCAGCTGGCACCGCTCGTCAATAAAAGCCTTGTACCGTCGGACAAAAAAGCAGATTCGGCCGCCGTCGGTCTTTACCGCTATCTCGATGCTGTCGGCAAGAGCGGCTATGTTATCTACGGTCATGAGAATGATGCCCATCATAAGATGTTCCGTCCCGAAGGCGGCAGTGAATCCGACACGAAGGATGTCACGGGCAGTCTGGCCGGCGTCACGGGTTTTGATGCCCTTTCCTTCACGGGCGACGAGCTGCGGCTGACGGATGTTGAGGCGAATATGGGCGTGACGTGCGTTGACCGCATGGTCGACATCACGACGAAGGCTGCGAAGGAAGGCACCATCCTGACGCTTTCCATGCATATGCCGAATTTTGACCTCGTCGTGAAAAAGGCAAAAGTCACGGACAAGGTCGATTACAGCGGCTACTCCCCGAACATTATGGAAGGGAATGTTGCACACCGCATCCTGCCGGGCGGCGACCTCGACAAGAGTTACAATGGCTATCTCGATATGGTCGCCGACTACGGTCTGCGCATGCAGAAACAGAATATTCCGGTCATCTTCCGCCCGTTGCATGAACATAACGGCTACTGGTTCTGGTGGGGCGCCAAGAACACTTCCGCAAAGGATTTCCAGCAGCTCTGGGAGTATACGGTAACGTATCTGCGCGATACAAAGGGCGTCCACAATTTCCTCTATGCCTACTCGCCGAACGGTCCGTTCACCTCGGAAGAAAATTATCTTGACCGTTATCCGGGGGACCAGTGGGTTGACATCATGGGCATTGACATCTATGATGATAATCAGACGGGAGAGTATTTTACGAATCTTGCCGCTTCGCTGGGCATCATGCAGCAGGCTGCAGCCAAGCACGGCAAGATCATTGCTCTCACGGAAGCCGGTGTGCGTCAGGGCGGCAGTCTGGCCGTTTTGGGCAACACGGATAAGAAATGGTTCAGCGAAGTTGCTGCCATTGCCGAGAGACATCATGTGCCGTATTTCATGACTTGGTCGAACTTTGAGAAACTGCCGCACAATTTCTTTGCCCCGTACATGGTCAGCAAGACGCGCGGCCACGAGATGATCAATGACTTTGTCAAGTTCTACAATGAAAAAGGCGCGTTGTTTGCCGATGGCATCGCTGATTACCGTGCACTTGGCAAGTAAGCATTTGTCACAGATTCAGTTGCAATGAGGTGGATGAATATGGCAATTCTGGCTTTCGATGTAGGCGGCAGCAGTGTCAAATACGCAGTCGTCAAGAAACATGGTGCAGTCGAGGACAAGGGCTCATTTAAGACGCCGGCGTCTTTGGAAGATTTTTATAAAGAACTCAAACGCGTCAAGGATGAGCTTACGGCTGTCCATAAGATCCGCGGGGCAGCGTTCTCCATGCCCGGTGCGGTGGATGATGAACGCGGCATCATTGGCGGTGCCAGTGCCATTCCGTACATTCATGACTTCACCATCAAGAAGGCCCTGACAAAAATCCTCGAGCTGCCGGTCACGATGGAAAATGATGCGAACTGCGCGGCCCTCGGGGAAACGTGGCTTGGTGCGGCTAAAGGCGTCAGGGACGTCGCGTTTCTCGTCATTGGTTCTGGGGTCGGCGGCGCTTTAGTCAAGAACGGCCATATCCATCATGGGGCCCATCTCCATGGCGGCGAATTCGGTTTTATGGTCGTTGATACAGAGGGCACTATCCTCAGCGAAGCAGCTTCGACGGAACATATGGTGCGTCGCTGCGAACAGATGAAGGGCCTGCCTGAGGGCAGCCTTGACGACAAAAAGGTCTTTGCGCTGGCCGATGACGGCGACGCCGATGCAAAGCTGGCCATCACGCAGATGATTAAAGAGCTCGCGCGGGCTATCTACAACATCCAGTATTCGTACGACCCCGAATGTTTCGTCATTGGCGGCGGCGTCAGCGCACGTGAAGATTTTGTGCCTGCCATCGATGCGGCTGTCAACGAGATTCTCGAGAAGGTGCGGATTGCCCGCGTTCGTCCGGATGTCCGTCAGGCCAAATTCGGCAACGATGCCAATCTGTTAGGCGCGGTATACCATTTCCTGCAGACTGAGAAAAAAGAATAAACCCGACATTTTATACGTTCCAGCTGTCTTTGACAGCTGGAATTTTTTTGTGATGTTTGAGCGATATGAATTTTTAAGGTCTTTTTGCTTGCAAAAACCCTGAATATGCTCTATAATTTATATAAAAGATATAACTTATCAAAAGGAATGTGTGTTATGGTTAAATATCAGGAAATAGCAAATAAACTGCGCGCGCAGATTCAGGCGGGCGTCTATAAATCGGGAGAGCAGCTTGCACTCGAGCGTGAGATGTGTGAGCAGTACGGCGTCAGCCGCATCACCATCAAGAAGGCCGTGGACCAGCTGGTCAAGGAAGGGCTGGTGGTCAAGCGGCGCGGTTCGGGGACGTTTGTCAAGAGTCTCGCCAATGAAGATGTGCATGACATCAGCATGGCCAATCAGTTCTCGGGTTTTTCGAAAACATTTGCCGGCCATAAGGTCGAGACGAAGGTCGTGCGCTTCGACATCATCCACCCGACGCCGGAAGTCGCGGAAAAGCTCAATATCACGACTGACGATTTTGTTTACGACATCGTGCGTCTGCGTCAGCTCGACGGCCGTCCTGTCGTCATTGAGTACACACAGATGCCCATCGAGCTCATCCCAGGTATCAAGCGTGATGTACTTGAGAAGTCTATTTATCAGTATATTGAGGAGAACCTTCATTTCAAGATTCAGTCGGCGCACCGCTTCATCCGCGCCTTGATGCCGACGGCGGAAGAGGAGAAGCTCTTGAATATTGAGCACGGCAAGCTGCCGATTCTCGAGGTTGAGCAGATTGCCTTCCTCGATGACGGACGTGCCTTTGAGTACTCCAAGGCACATCACCGCGGGGATGAACAGGCGTTCCGTGTGGTCAGTATCCGCTGAGATCACTGAAACAGGAAAAGACAGCTTTCACAGCTGTCTTTTTTTATGGGAAATATTCAATATGACAATACTATTAATTTTAATGATATATCATTTTTATTACTGTTAACTTGTATTAATATAATTACTGAATAAAAAGATATAACTTTTTATTTACAAGGGTGAGACAAGCCGTTATAATAAGAACTGCAAAAAGAAAGGGAAACCAAGCTTAAATGCTTTATCGAACAGGAGGAATCATCATGAAAAACATTTATCTCGTATGCAACGCTGGCATGTCCACGTCCATTCTCGTCAGGAAGATGCAGGAAGCTGCCAAGAAAAAGGTCTCGATGATATTCATGTCGAGGCTTTTTCGGTAGAGATTCTCGATGAGCGCGTTGACACAGCCGATGCTGTACTGCTCGGACCGCAGATTCGTCACATGCTCGGCGATGTCAAGAAAATCGTCAATGGCAAATGCCCGGTCGATGTTGTCGATATGCGTGACTACGGCATGATTCGCGGGGACAAAGTCCTCGACAAAGCGCTGAAGATGATGGATGCGAAATAATCTTCGGAGTGAACGTCTGAATTAAATGCATAGGGGAGACAAGGCAGCTGGGATGAGCTGCAGCCTGCTTGGGGAAGCAAAGGGCTCATCATTCTGGCGGTCTGCTCTCCTTCATGAGAAAGTAATTTCGGAATAATCAGGAAAATCAGGGAGAAATAGGGAAATGAATTCTGTAATAGAAAAATTTGAAGGCGTCATGATGCCGCTGGCCGGGAAGATTTCCGGCAACCGCTATCTGCTCGCCATGCGTGATGCCTTCTCGATGCTGCTGCCGTTCATCATCGTGACGCCGGGGCAGGTCATCGGCAAGGCCGGCGACAAAATCGGTGCTTTTGGTCTCGATTATTTCGGCAATAAGGCAGTCCTGACGGCCATCATCGTCGCGACAATTGCTTCGTGGATTTTCGTCAAGCTTTCGAAAAATGAAAAAATCCGCATTAAGATGCCGGAGACGGTGCCGCCGGCTGTTGCCAATTCGTTTGCCGTACTCGTACCAGTTTTTGTTACGCTTTCCGTATTCACGGTATTTGCCACGTTCTCTCGGTTGGCAGTTTCATGGGCAAGACGGCCCTCAATGACCTCATTTACGCTCTGATTCAGGCGCCGCTCATGGGCTTCTCTCAGGGTCTAGGCTTCTCCATTCTCTATCAGTTTATTGTCTGGTTCTTCTGGTGGTTCGGCATTCATGGCCATAATGTCACGGCTGCTATCCAGAACATGGTCTACATGCCGGCTCAGCTCGCCAACCAGGCCAGTGATGCTTCCTACGTCTTCTCGAACGGCTTCTTTGAAGAACTCACATTGCTGCAGGTCATGGGCCTCGTGCTCGCCATCTTCATCTTCTCCAAGAAAGCAGCTGGCGCGCTGTCGCTAAAGTCGGTTTCCCGGCTATGCTCTTCAATATCCAGGAGCCTATCGCCTTTGGTCTGCCGATTGTCCTCAACCCGATTCTCTTCATCCCGTACATCCTTTCTCCAATTGCCAACACGATTATCGGCTGGCTGGCCATTTCGACGGGCATTGTACCAATCTTTAAATACGTCGTACCTTGGACGATGCCTTCGTTCTTCGGCGGCCTCATTGGTACAGGTTCGATAAGCGGCGGTCTCCTGCAGCTCGTCTGCATCGCAGCGGATGTCTGCATTTACGCTCCGTTCGTCATCGCGGCCAATAAGATTAAGGATGAAGGCGAAGACGAAGAAGAAGATGCAGCTTAATCCTGCCAACGTATATAGAAGTCAGTCAAAGGAGTATTCATATCATGGATGAAAAAACAGTAGAACAGTCGATGCAGCTGATCCTGCATTCGGGCACGGGCCGTTCGATGGTCATCGAGGCCATCCAGAATCTCGCCAAAGATCACGATATCGTGAAAGCACGCAAGCAGATTGAAGAGGCCGGCAAAGAAATCGGCCAGGCCCATGACATTCAGACGGCAATGATGTCGGCAGAATGCGACGGCCATCCGGTCGAGAAATCCATCCTGCTCATTCATGCCCAGGACCATTTCATGACGAGCCTTGCCGTGCGCGACATGGCCAAACTCATGGTTGACCTTTACGAAGATTTGAAGAAATAAGGAGCGAGCAGCGTGATTACACATAAATTTCCAGAAGGTTTCTGGTGGGGCGCTGCCACGTCCGGCCCGCAGTCGGAAGGACGTTTCCACAAGGCACACCGCAATGTCTTTGATTATTGGTATGACACGGACCCCAAGGCGTTTTTTAACGAAGTCGGCCCCCATGTCGCTTCGAATTTTTACAATGACTATGAGGATGATATTCGTCTGATGAAGGAGACGGGGCTCAACTCCGTGCGTACGTCCATCCAGTGGTCGCGCCTCATCAAAGATTTTGAGACAAGAATAAATCGTTCCTCGACCCTGCCGTCAAGGGCGTTTTCCCGGAGAAACTCGTGGAAGTGCTGACACGCGACAACGTGCTCTGGGATGCCACGGCCGATGAGATGAAGACGATTCATGACAACACTGTTGACTTCCTGGGCGTCAATTACTATCAGCCGTTCCGTGCCAAGGCGAAGGAAACAAAATTCGATGATTCTAAAGGCTGGCTGCCGGATAAGTACTTTGATACGTACGAGATGCCAGGCCGCCGCATGAATCCGTACCGCGGCTGGGAAATCTATCCGAAGGCCATCTACGACGTCGCCATCAATGTCCGTGACAATTACGGCAACATCCCGTGGTACATCTCAGAGAACGGTATGGGCGTCGAAGGCGAGGAGAGTTCATTGGCAAGGACGGTGTCATTGCCGACGATTACCGCATCGACTTCATCCGCGAGCATCTCGAGTGGCTCCACAAGGCCATCGAGGAAGGTTCGAATTGTTTCGGCTATCATCTCTGGACGCCGATTGGCTGCTGGTCATGGTCGAATGCCTACAAGAACCGCTATGGCCTCATCGCTCTCGACCTCGTTACGCAGAAAAAGACCATCAAGAAGTCAGGCCGCTGGTTCAGGGCTCTGGCTGAGAACAATGGCTTCTGATGTGTCTGCTTCCATCCTGTTTTGCCTTTTGTGAATCCCTCTCAAAACGTTACATAAACAGCAAACCCCTCAAGTCGTGAGATTGGCTTGAGGGGTTTGCTGTATTTTTTATTTATTTTGTGGTTCGTTTGAGCTGCCTGCTGAGGTATCAGTCGCTGTTTCTTCGGGCAGGACGAGATTTTCGCGGATGGCGGCGATTTCATCGGCGATGAAGAGGGCGGGCGGCGATTCGCGGATCATGACGGCCTGCAGCATGCGGCTCTGTTCCTCTTGGTCATCCGTGCGCAGGTTGGCGGGGTCGGCTGCGGCGCGCGTCAGGGCGATGGCGCGGTGCTGGGCGTCGGCGTAGTCATGGGCCTTGCGGACGAGTTCGATGGACTGGTCGTAGCAGTAATCGTTGAGCGCGAGCGGCGGCGTGCGGCCAGCGATGCGGTCTTCAAGGGACTGACTGTCTTTTTCAAGCTGCGACAGGCGCAAATATGTGGTCTGGATACTGATGATATCTGCCTTGAAGTCGGCTAAAATCTTATGATACTGCTGCCAGTTATGGTCGAGGTCGTCGATATCCTTCTGGTAGTTCTCGTACCATGTCGCGAAAATCTGCTGCTGCTGTGCGCGTTCCGTGCGTTCCTCCTGACTGATGGCGATGTCATTGGTATGATGCGGCTTCGGCCAGAAAAAGAAAACGATGGCACTTGAAGCACAGAGCACGAAAAAGAAACAGAAGAATATCCTGCGGCTCGGAATATAATGGTAGAGAAGTACGAGCAGCAGGACGGCGACGATGGCTCCGATATAGATGAGCATGGTCTTACCTCCGAAAATTCATTTGTTACTGTTATTCTAGCAAATAGAGCAGGGAAAGACAATGGCGCGTCTTGCAGGGATGCGGGGAACGCGTTATACTGAGGTCGTTAAGGATGTGATAATTTGAAACAACAGTTTTGGAAAAATTTCTGGCACCTGTTCCGCGGGTACTGGAATTCTGAGGAAAAATGGAAGGCACGAGGGCTGCTGGCCTTCGTCATCTGCCTGAATTTTGCTTCTGTCTATGTATTGGTGCAGCTCAACAGCTGGTATAATGTCTTTTATAATGCTCTGCAGCAGTATCAGGCAGAATCGTTCTGGTCGCTCATTGGCGAGTTCACGGGGTTGGCGTTCCTCTACATCATTCTCGCGGTCTACGCGATTTATCTGCGTCAGATGCTGCAGATTAAATGGCGCACCTGGATGACGGACCGCTATCTCGACGAATGGATGAAGAAGCAGGTCTACTACCGCCTGCAGGTCCTGCGCAGCGACACGGATAACCCTGACCAGCGAATCAGTGAGGATATCAATCAGTTCGTCTCGCTGACCCTGCAGCTGCTCATCGGCGTCCTCAAACAGATTACGACGCTCGGTGCCTTCGGCGTCGTGCTCTGGAATCTGTCGGGCGCCTTCACCGTGCCGATTGGCAGCCATGAATTTGTCATCTATGGATATATGTTCTGGTTCTCGCTGCTCTATTCCGTGCTTGGCACCATCGGCGTTCATTTTGTCGGCCGCAAGCTCATTGGCCTGAACTTTGACCAGCAGCGCTACGAAGCTGATTTTCGTTTCAACATGATGCGCGTGCGTGAAAACAGCGAGAGTATTGCCTTTTACCGCGGCGAGCAGCCGGAGTCCGTCGGCTTTGCCGAGCGTTTTGCCAAGGTCATCAAGAACTACTGGCAGCTCATGCGCCGGACAAAACTCCTGAATTTCTATGTCAATGGCTACGGACAGCTGGCCATCATCGTGCCGCTCGTCATGGCGGCACCGCAGTATTTTGCCGGGACGATGACGCTGGGCGGCCTCATGCAGACGTCATCGGCGTTCGGGCGCGTACAGGATGCCCTCTCGTACTTCGTTTCCGTTTACGATACCATCGCCCAGCTGGCCGCGGTCATCCGCCGTTTGTCGAGCTTCACGGTACATATGGAAGGGGCTTCTGACATTCAGAGCGATGTTGTGCGTGAGACTGCTCCTTCGGATGAGCTTGTCCTGCGTGATTTCGATGTCCGTCTGCCGGACGGCCGCGTCCTGCTCTTGGACTGCAATCTGACGCTGAAGGAAGGCAGCCGCCTGCTTATCACAGGAGCTTCGGGCTGCGGCAAGAGTACGCTGCTGCGTACTTTAGCCGGCATCTGGCCGTATGGCAAAGGCAGCATCGAGATTCCAGAAAAGAGCCGCATCCTGTTCCTGCCGCAGAAGCCATATCTGCCGCTTGGCAGCCTGCGCCGCGCACTTTACTACCCGATGAGTGCCTCGGGTCCTGAGGAAAATCTCAAAGAAGTCCTGCGTAAAGTCGGACTGTCCGACTTTATCCCACGTCTTGACGATATCGACGACTGGAGCCGCATCCTTTCCCTTGGTGAGCAGCAGCGCCTGGCTTTTGCCCGCATCCTGCTGGTAAAGCCTGACTGGGTCTTCCTCGACGAGGCGACCTCGGCCCTTGACGAACCGCGCGAACAGGAGATGTACGAACTCGTGCGCAGGGAGCTTCCGCATACGGGCATCGTCAGTGTCGGCCATCGCTCGACGCTGTTCCGCCAGCATGAAGAAGAGCTTCATCTGGCCGGCGACGGCAGCTGGCAGTGCCGTCCTGTCACTGCATGATATAAGCTCTGTTTTGCTCCGTGTTTAATTTCATATTGTATTGTATTTTGTCCGGTCAGACGCATTGCCTGACCGGATTTTTTGTTGTTTTTTTGTCATTACAAAATAAATCTAAGTGGTAGTAATCGCTTATAACAATATATTCCACTTATAAAACAGATTTTTTCACTAAAAATACAAATAAAAACATAAAAAAGAAGAAAAATATGTTGACTTATATCAAGATTCGCGGTATGATAATTCCTGAAAGAACAAAGAAAAACAAGCAATAACAAAGATAAAAGAAAATTTCTAAGCATATTGCTTCTCTGGAAAGGAATGGGAATATGTCAGAAACAAAGTATTATCTGGCGATTGATATCGGTGCGTCGAGCGGCCGCCATATCCTGGGCTGGGTCGACAAAGGCAAGATTCGCATCGAAGAGATATACCGTTTTGAAAATAAACTGGTCAAGCAGAATGGTCATCTCTGCTGGGATTTAGACCATCTCTTCTATGAAGTCGTGGAAGGCCTCAAGAAATGCAAAGAGCTTGACCGTATTCCGGAGAGCGTTGGTATTGATACCTGGGGCATTGATTTTGTCCTGCTCGACAAAAACGGCAGCATCATCGGCAATACGGTAGCTTACCGCGATGACCGCACGAAGGGCATGGATAAGGAAGTCTACAAGGTCATTTCGGAGTCGGAGCTTTACGGGCGCAACGGCATCCAGAAAATGCTGATCAACACGATTTATCAGCTCATGGCCATCAAGAAAGAGACGCCAAAGGCTCTGGAAAAAGCAGAACGCTTCCTGATGATTCCAGAATATCTCAACTACCGCCTGACGGGCGTGGCGATGAACGAATACACGAACGCCACGACCACGCAGCTCGTCAATGCCAAGACGCAGGATTGGGATTTTGAGCTCCTCGAGATGCTCGGACTGCCGACAAAGATTTTTGGTGAACTCAACATGCCAAAGACCTTAGTCGGACCGCTTTCCAGGGAAATGGCAGAACGCGTCGGCTTCACGACGAACGTCGTCCTGCCGGCTACGCACGATACGGGCTCGGCCGTCATGGCAGTGCCGACGAACTCGGATGACAGCATTTACCTGAGTTCCGGCACGTGGTCGCTCATGGGGATTGAGCGTTTGATTCCGGACTGCACGGAGAAGAGCCGCCAGCACAACTTCACGAACGAAGGTGGCTATCATCATCGCTACCGCTACCTCAAGAACATCATGGGCATGTGGATGATGCAGAACCTGCGCCGCGAGTTCAAGCATAAATACACGTTCGAGGAGCTTTATGAGCTCGCCCACATCGGCCGCTACTTCACGTCGACCGTGGATGTCAACGATGAATCGTTCCTCGCACCGGACAGCATGATTAAGGCGCTGCAGGATTACTGCGAAAAGACTGGTCAGGAAAAACCGGAAACGGAATGCGAGCTTCTCTACTGCGTCTACAAGAGCTTAGCTAACTGCTATGCCAAGACCGTAGCCGAGATTGAAGAAGTGACGGGCCGCACCTATGATACGATTCACGTGGTCGGCGGCGGCTGTCAGGATAAATTCCTCGACCGCCTGCTCGTCGAGACGACGGGGAAAGAAGTTTATGCCGGTCCTGTGGAAGCAACCGCCATCGGCAATATCATGGCCCAGATGCTGCGCGACAAGGTCTTTGAAGACCTCAAGGAAGCGCGTCAGGTCGTAGCCAAATCCTTCGATGTCAAGCGCATCGAGAATACCATAGAATGAACATAAAAAGGAAATGAACTCATAGGAGGTTTTACTCATGTCGAGATTTGAAGAAGCAAAAGAAGCCTACGCAGCACAAGGCGTTGACGTCGAAGCTGCCCTGAAAAAACTGCAGGGCGTGCGCATTTCCATGCACTGCTGGCAGGGCGATGATGTCCTCGGTTTTGACTCGGATGCTCTGACGGGCGGCATTGCCACGACGGGCAATTATCCCGGCCGTGCCCGTAATCCGGAAGAGCTCATGGCCGACATCAAAAAGGCGTATTCCCTGATTCCGGGCAAGCATAAGCTCAACCTGCATGCTTCGTACCGCATCACGGATGAAAAGGTCGACCGCGACAAGATTGAACCGAAACATTTCAAGGCCTGGGTTGACTTTGCCAAAGAAGAAGGCATCGGCCTTGACTTCAACCCGACGTTCTTCAGCCATAAGAATGTCAAGAACAACATGACGCTGTCGAGCCCGGATAAGAATATCCGCGATTTCTGGATTGCACATGGCAAAGCCTGCCGTAAGATTGCCAACTACTTCGGTGAAGAACTCGGCATCACGGCTCTCGACAACATCTGGATTCCGGATGGCACGAAAGATGTACCGGCCGACCGCATTGGACCGCGTCAGCGCCTCAAGGAATCTCTCGATGAGATTCTTTCCGTCAAATACGACCGCAAGAACATCGCAGATTCGGTCGAAGGCAAGGTCTTCGGCATCGGCGTTGAGTCGTACACGGTCGGTTCGCATGAGTTCTACATGAACTACGCTGCCAAGAACGGCATCATGTGCCTGCTCGATACGGGCCATTATCATCCGACGGAAGTCGTTTCCGATAAGATTTCTTCGATGTTGCTCTTCAATGACAGCCTGGCCCTTCATGTCAGCCGTCCGGTCCGTTGGGACAGCGACCATGTCATCAAGCTCGATGATGAGCTCAAGGAACTTGCGACGGAGCTCGTCCGCTGCAACGCCCTCGACAAAGTCTTCATCGGCCTCGACTTCTTCGATGCCAGCATCAACCGCATCGCAGCCTGGGTCATCGGCATGCGCAATATGCAGAAGGCTCTGCTCTATGGTCTGCTGACGCCGAACAAGGAACTCAAGGAAGCGCAGGATGCTGCCGACTTCACGCGTGTGCTGCAGGGCCTCGAAGAAATCAAGACGCTGCCGTTTGGCGATGTCTGGGCTGAGTTCTGCAAACGCAACAACGTTCCTGTGGATGGCCAGTGGTATCCGATCGTCAAGGAATACGAGAAGGACGTACTGTTCAAGAGATCATAAAAATTTTCCATATAGAGAGGTAATGTATCATGGATATCAAGGATTCAAAGTTCATGGAAGGCTTCAAGCGTTTGACGGCCGATGCCTTCCAGAAGGGCTGGCATGAGCGCAACGGCGGCAACCTGACGTACCGCGTGAAACCGGAAGAAGTCGAAGCTGTCAAGGATTCGCTTCATGAGGTCAAGGAATGGAAGCCAATCGGCAATACGGTACCGGGCCTTGCCGGTGAGTACTTCCTCGTCACGGGTAGCGGCAAGTACATGCGCAATGTCTCGCTGGCACCGGAAGAAAACGTCGCCCTCATCAAGATTGATGAGAAAGGCGAGAACTACGGCATTGTCTGGGGCCTCGTCAACGGCGGCCGTCCGACGAGTGAGCTGCCGACGCATCTTGCCGCGCATGAACTCAAGAAAAAAATGACGAATGGTACGAACCGCATCATCTATCATGCTCATCCGACGAACCTCATCGCGCTGACGTTCGTGCTGCCGCTCAAGGATAAGGAGTTCACGCGTGAGCTTTGGGAAATGGCTACGGAAGACCCTGTCATCTTCCCAGAAGGCATTGGCGTTGTGCCTTGGATGGTACCGGGCGGCAAGGAAATTGCCGATGCTTCGGTCAAACTCATGGAGAAATACCGCGTCATCGTCTGGGCTCATCATGGCCTGTTCGTCTGCGGCGACGATTTCGATGAAGCCTTTGGCCTCATGGATACGGTCGAGAAAGCTTCGGAAATCTGCGTCAAGGTCCTCTCGATGGGCGGCAAGAAGCAGACGATTCCACGCGAAGGCTTTATCCAGCTCGCAAAAGACTTCCATATTGATTTGAATACGGATCTCTTGGATTGATGAATTAGGAGGATGTCAGCAAGAGATGTGAACTTGCTCTTGCTGTTTTCCTTAAAGCTATAATTGACGTAATATTCATAAGCAACTATGAATTTTGGGGATAACTATAGGGAGGAATTACCATGTTAGGTGTCAAAATCGATTACCACATGTCCGCCTGGAAGAAGACCTTGATTGCCGGCCTCATCAGTTATATCGATGCCGGTTCCATCGTCGCAGGTGCTTCCGGCCTTTCCATGTGGCAGGATTATCTCGGCATGAGCAGCGTGCAGATGGGCCTTCTGGCCGCACTTTCATCAAACACTGGCGGTGCTGCTATCGGTGCCCTGATCGGCGGCAAGATCTGCGATAAGTACGGGCGTAAATTCGTTTATAACTATGCATTGCTCTTCTATATGATTGGTGTTGCCATGATCTGCCTGGCAACGAACTATCCGATGTTCCTGCTCGGTTATATTGTCATTGGCCTGATGGTCGGTGCGGATGTCGTTGCCTCCTGGACGTTCATCGCGGAGGAAGCTCCGTCGAAGAATCGTGCAAAGCACTGCGGTTCTGCGCAGGTCGCCTGGATGCTCGGCCCGGTCGTCGTCTTCCTCGCATCCATTCCGCTCAACTCCGCTTTTGGTCTTCTCGGCAACCGCATCATCTTCGCTCACTTGATTGTCGTCGCCGGCTGGATTTGGTATCAGCGCCTGAAAATGCCGGAGTCCTCGGAATGGGTCGAAGCGCATAAACGCGAACAGGAACTTGAAGCTAAAGGCATTAAAGTCCGCAAAGTCCATTACAGCGATATTCTTCATGGCACATGCCTCAAGACGGTCATCATGCTCTGCGCCGTTTACACTCTCTGGAACCTCGCAGCCAGCACGAACGGTTTCTTCATGCCGTATATTTATGAACATGTCGGCAAACTCTCGAACTCCATGTCCCTGCTGCTGACGGCTACGAACTTTGCCGTCTGCATCCTGACGACGTTCATCTTCATGTACACGGGCGATAAATATAACCGCCGCAAAATCTATGGCATTTTCTCCGGACTCGGCGTCATCAGCTGGTTCGTCTGGGCACTGCCGGCTGACATGCTGCAGATGTGGATGCTCGTATTCTTCACGGTTGTCTGGGGCTTCTCGATGCAGCAGCAGTTCTACCAGCTCTGGAGCTCCGAGCTCTTCCCAGTCCGCTATCGTGCAACGGCACAGGGCTTCACGTTCTTCGTCACGCGTTTCTCCGCTGCTATCTGGGGCTTCCTTGTTCCAATCCTCATGGAGACGGTTGGTTTCCAGATTGCCGCTATGATCATGATCGGCTTCGTCTTCGTCAGCTGGGTTGCCGGTACGTTCTTCGGTTCGGATGCCCGCGGCCTGACGCTTGATGAAATCACGAAACAGCGCTATGGCAATGAAATCGATGAAAACGGCTGGTTCGTAATGGATCCGGACAGCAATATGACGAAACATACTGCTTAAGACACAAGATAGAAATTCTAAGGAGCTTCTTTAAAAGAGGCTCCTCTTTTCGAAAGAAGAGCTGTGCTTATGCTTGAGATTCGGGATTTTACCGTAGAATATCGTCAAAAGCCTTTGGGAATCGATGTGAATGCACCGAGATTCAGTTGGAAATTATGCAGTGACCAGAAAAACACGAAACAGCAGCGATATGCCTTATCCGTAACGGATGAAACAGGCGATACGGTATGGGAAAGCGGTCCAGAAGAGTCCGACCAGTCGGTGCTGCTTGCTTATCAGGGCAGGCCCCTTAAAGCATGCACCTGTTATCACGTATCTTTACGGATTCAGGACAATCACGGTCAGGAAGCAGAGAGCAAGACGTCGTTTGAAACGGGGCTTCTTCAGGGAACGTCTTTTCAGGCGCAGTGGATTGCTCCCCGTCATCCGCAAAAATCTGGTTCGTGTCCTGTTTTGACAAAGGAAGTATCTTTAGAAGGAAAGGGCATCAGAAAAGCACGGATCTATGCATCGGCGCATGGCCTTTATGAAATCGCTATCAATCAGAAAAAAGTGGGCGATGCACTGCTGACGCCTGGCTGGACGAGCTATCATCACCGCCTGCAGTACCAGACGTACGATGTGACGGAGGAGCTGCAGGGCCTGTCTGGGCCTGTGAAGCTACAGATTACACTGGCAGATGGCTGGTATAAAGGGCCGTTTACCTGGTATGAAAAAGAGAATCTGTATGGCGACCGCCTGGCTGCTTTATTGGAACTCCATATCGTATACGATGATGGCAGCAGGCAGATAGCCGGGACCGATGATACATGGCAGGCAGGCGAAGGTCCTATCCGCTACAGCGAGATTTATCATGGCGAAACCGTTGACCATACGTGCAAAGAGGCTATGAAGGACACGACCGAGGTCCTGCCCTTTTCCAAGGATGTCCTGCTCGCGCAGGAAACTCCTGCCGTGCGTGTCCTGCATAAACTTCCTGTCGTAAAGAAATTTCTTACGCCAAAGCAGGAACTCGTGCTTGATTTTGGTCAGAACATTTCCGGCTTCGTCTCTTTTCACGGTCAATTCCCGAAGGGGCAGAAACTCACCCTGCGTTATGTGGAAACGCTTGACCGGCTCGGCAATGTCTATACGCTGAATCTGCGCACGGCGAAAGCAGCGGATACGTTCGTTGCTGCAGGCGGGATGGAAAGGTTTCAGCCGCATTTCACGTTTCATGGCTTCCGCTATGTGCAGCTGCTTGGCTTTGCGGAAGAACAGGCGGACCCAGAGGCTTTTACCGCCTGTGCAATCCATACGGATTTGCCGCTGACAGGGTCGTTTGCTTGTTCGGACCGCAGGGTCAATCGTCTGCAAAAGAATATCCAGTGGAGCCAGCGGGACAACTTTGTCGATATCCCCACGGACTGTCCTCAGCGCGATGAACGCTTGGGCTGGACAGGCGATGCGCAGATGTTTGCCCGTACGGCTTCGTATAATATGCTGACCGCTTCATTTTTCACGAAATGGCTGCATGACCTTAAAGCTGACCAGACCAAGGAACACGGCGTGCCGCATGTCATCCCGAATGTTCTTGAGGGGACCGAAGGAGCGGCAGCCTGGAGTGATGCTGCGACGATTGTGCCCTGGACGATGTATCTTTGCTATGGAGATAAGCAGCTCCTGCAGGAACAATACCAGAGCATGAAAGACTGGGTAGAGTACATGCGGAAAAAAGCAGGCGACACGTATCTTTGGCAGTCGGGGTTCCAATATGGCGACTGGCTGGGGCTGGATATGGAAGAATTCTGGCCGGAACGCGTGCGTTTTGGTCTGGATTTTCGGGAAAATATCGACCGCATCGGTGCCACGGACATCTACCTGGTGGCCAGTGCCTTTTTCGCGCATTCGACAGAAATTCTGCGGGATACGGCAAAAGTACTGGGGTATGCAGATGATGTCAAAGAATACACGTCGCTGCTGCAGCATATCAAAAAAGCCTTTCAGGATGAGTACGTGACACCGAATGGCAGAATATACGGCGGGACACAGACAGCCTGCGTACTGGCCCTGCAGTTTCATTTGGTAGAAGAAAAATATCGTCCGAAGATCATGCAGACCCTTATTGACAATATCCATTATCATGGCGACCATCTGACAACGGGGTTTGTCGGTACGCCGTATCTGTGCCATGTCCTCACGGACCACGGTGCTCATGGCTTAGCGGCCAAACTGCTGCTGAGCGACGATTACCCATCGTGGCTGTTCGAAGTGAAAATGGGAGCAACGACGACATGGGAGCGCTGGAACAGCATTCATCCGGATGGAACGTTTGATGAGACAGGCATGAATTCCCTGAATCATTATGCTTATGGTGCCGTCGGCGACTGGCTTTACCGCAAGGTGGCGGGCATTGATACCCTGGATGCTGGCTATCATCATCTGCTGCTGCGTCCGCGGCTGACGAAAGGGCTGAGCTTTGCGGAAGGCAGTCTCGATACCTTGTACGGCATCGTGAAAAGCCGGTGGCAGCTGCATGGCAGGCATGTGCAGCTGGATTTTACGATTCCGGCAAATTGTCAGGCGGATGTGTATCTGCCTGGCACAAAGAACAACAAAAAATTATCTCTGGGTTCCGGTCAATATCATTATGATTATGAGGCTGAAGGGGACCTTGAGACAATTTATGAAGAATTATCATAGGATCAGTAGAGTAGGAGGTCTTTTCAATGGAACGCTTTGCATGGAAAGCAACGGTTAAGGATGGCAAACTCGAGGAATACAAATACCGTCATGCACATATCTGGCCAGAGATGAAGCAGGTCCTCAAGGAGGCAGGCATCTCGAATTACACGATTTGGAATGTCGGCAACGAGCTCTTTGGCTACTTTGAGTGCGAGAAGGGTGTGGCCTATGCTGAGAAGTATCAGGCAGAGAGCCCTGTCGTCGATCAATGGAATGAATACATGAAAGATGTCATGGTCATGGAGATGGACCCGAAGACCGGTGCCCAGCCGAAGATGCAGCAGGTCTTTTATCTCCCCTGATGACTGCTGCGGTTCTGACTTTATGGCATCCCTAATTTAGGCAATAAAAATTCCGTTTCCTTCTCTATATAATAGAAGGAAACGGAATTTTTTATTTGTGTATCTGTTAGAGAATGTTGGTCAAAAAATCAGGCTAATATGGTGCTCAGAGAAGTATTCCTGCCACTCTTTTGACGGAGCGTCGTCGGTGACAACGGTGTCGATATGCTCGAAATCATCGCATTTGACAAAAGCGGTCTTGTCGAATTTGGAATGGTCGACGAGCAGAATGGTCTTGCGGGCCTGCTGCATCATGACGCTCTTGACGCGGCTTTCGCTTTCGTTGGACTCCATGATGCCTTTTTTGAGGTCAATGCTCTTGCAGCTGATGAAGGCGAAGTCAACGTAGTATTTGCTGAGTGTCTGGCAGGCGATGGAGCCGGTGAGTGCGCAGGAACTCTCGCGCATCGTGCCGCCCGTGCAGATCATCTTAAAGCCGCTGTTCGTGAAATCGCTCATGAGGCGGATGGAGTTCGTGATGACCGTGATGTCGCGCTGTCCTTTGAGGCGCTGCAGCAGTGCCTGACACGTCGTACTGGAGTCCATCATGATGGTATCGCCATCGTGAATCAGGCTCGCGGCCTTTTCAGCGATGGCCAGCTTGCTCTCGCTGTTGATGGTGCTGCGCCGTGTGTAGGACAGTTCATCACTCGTGCTCTCGGCGATGACGGCACCGCCGTAGCTGCGGCGCAAAAGATCCTGACTCTCAAGTTTTTCAAGGTCGCGCCGGATGGTTTCTTCGGTCACCTTGAAGGATTTGGCCAGTTCTGAGACATATACTTTACGGTCGAGCCGTATTTTTTCCATAATTTTTTGTCTGCGTTCCAAGCCAAGCATAAAGACCCTTCTTTCACTGTGTTATATGTTTTGAAGTTGTGGTTTATTTGTCTTTATTATAAGACAGATTATAGCGAAACACAATAGAAACAGATAAAAATGCATGTTTGATTCGTTGAATTTATTTTTGCGGGGCAGTATTTGGGGCTGCGGCTTCGGAATCACAGAAGCCGGAAAATCTTTTCTCCTGTTTTTCAGATAATCGCAATAAAATAATAAAATATAGGGGGGTCGTAGATGAAACAATGAAACGCAGGGATTTTATTCGGAATATGTTTTATATTGGTGCAGGGCTGGCGCTGGCGCCGGCGGTCTGCACACAGAAGATCGCAGAGGCAGCCTGGCAGGAGGGGAGCAGCCTGTCGGGGGTGAGTATACGCCAGACCTATCTGACATTCCGTTCCCTGACGAACCGCCGCGTGACAGATGCCATTATCGTGCATCATGTCGGCAATACGAATGCCGATGTCTCAGCAGAGACGATTCACCGCTGGCATCTGGCCAATGGCTGGGCAGGCATCGGCTACCATTTTGTCATCCGCAAGGATGGCACGATAGAACAGGGCCGGCCGATGGACACGGTCGGTGCGCACTGTTATGGTGAGAACGACCACACGGTCGGGGTCAATCTTGTCGGCAATTTCGAGGATTATGTGCCGACGGATGCACAGATTGCCTCGGCCAGGCGCCTTTTAGCAGCGCTTTGCCGCAATTACGGTTTTGCGCCTTCACGCACGACGATTTTCGGGCACCGCGATTTCAACGCGACGGCCTGCCCCGGACAGAACCTTTACGATATGCTGCCCGACCTCATTCAGGGGGCTGCAGCAATTTATTAATTTTAGTAAATATCTCTGTTATTTATAGGTACGGAAATGTACGTTTTCGGATGGAATGGACCTGATGCATGATTTGAACGCACAGGTTCATTTTTTTATTATTTTTTTCTGAAAAAATACGAAAAATGCTTTTTTTCATGAAGGAATTTTATTTTTTTTAGCGAATCTACATAGTATAAAAACAGTTTCCGGAAGTTCAGCAGAAGCTGCAGGGTTCACGCGTGAATTGACGGAAAAATGACGGTTTTCTCATGTTTTTGGGGAGAGGGTAAGGTGAGTGCGATAAGTTCCATATGTGTTACAAAAAATGTGTATACATAATGAATATATGGCAATAATTGATAAATGTTGTATACTGACAGAGTATCATCTGTTGTGAAAATTGCATGATCGGCAGGGACGGCAGTATTAAGTAAGGGGAGGCTGTCCTTGTCAGATATATCCAAGGGGGATTTTGTATGAGAAAGACAGAGTGTTTAGCAATGATCTTGGCCGGTGGACAGGGCAGCCGCCTCGGGGCTTTGACGAAAAAAATCGCTAAGCCGGCTGTTCCGTTTGGCGGCAAGTACCGTATTATTGATTTTCCGCTCAGTAACTGCGCAAATTCCGGCATTGACAAGGTCGGTGTCCTGACGCAGTATCGTCCGCTGGAACTCCATAACTATCTGGCTAACGGCAGCGCCTGGGACCTCGATAAGAAAGAGGGCGGCGTCTTCATTCTGCCTCCATATGCCCGCGAAAAGGGTGCAGACTGGTACCGCGGCACGGCAGATGCCATCTACCAGAACCTCAACTTCATCGATCTTGCTGACCCGGAGTATGTACTGATCCTTTCGGGCGACCATATCTACACGATGGATTACTCCTGGATGCTCGATGCTCATAAAGCCAACAAGGCAGAGGCTACGATTGGCGTCATCGAGGTTCCTTGGGATGAAGCACCGCGCTTCGGCATCATGAACACGGATAAGACCGGCCGCATCGAAGAATTCGAGGAGAAACCGGCAAAACCGAAGAGCAATCTCGCTTCGATGGGGATCTACATCTTCAATAAAGACTTTCTCAAGAAGTATCTCGAAGAAGATGCCAAGGACGAGACGTCGAGCCACGACTTCGGCAAGAACATCATCCCGAAGATGCTCGCTGACAAAGCACGTCTTTACTCTTATGCTTTTGATGGCTACTGGAAGGATGTCGGCACGATTGAGAGCCTCTGGCAGGCCAATATGGATCTTCTGCAGGATCAGCCGCCGTTCGAACTCAATGGTGATTGGAAGATCTATTCCTCGAATCCTTCGATGCCGCCGCATTATGTCGGACCGGATGCTACGATCAAGAACTCGATGGTCAGCGAAGGCTCGATGATTCTCGGCGATGTAGAGAACTCCGTTATTTTCCCGGGCGTACGCATCGGCAAGGGGGCAAAAGTCCGCAATGCTGTCATCATGCCGTCAACGGTTGTACGTGAAAATGCCGTCGTTGACTATGCTATCGTAGCTCAGAACTGCGAAATCTGCGAAGGTGCTAAGGTCGCAGGTGAAAAAGGCGCCATCACGGTCGTTGCTGATGGTGAAACGGTAACGGCAGAAGCAGGCAGCAAGCAGGCAGGCTAAAAATCTTCAGCTCAGATACACAACAGAAAAAAGACCAGAAGATCGGAGTGAATCAAATTGAAAACAGTAATGGGGATCATCAATCTTCAAGAGGATAACAGCCTCATCCGTGAGCTGACCGACCGTCGTGCCGTTGAGTCGCTGCCGTTTGCCGGCCGTTACCGGCTCATTGACTTTGCCCTCTCAAGCATGGTGAACTCGGGCATCCAGAATGTCGGCGTCATGCTGCCGGCTAAGCCGCGTTCCGTACTTGACCACCTTCGTTCCGGTAAGGATTGGGATCTGGCCCGCCGTCATGACGGTCTCTTCTACCTGCCTTCCCCGCAGGAGGAAGAGGCACAACGCCGCGGCGACCTCAAGAACTTCTATTACAACCTCGATTTCTTTGAGCACAGCTCGCAGAAATACGTCCTGCTGGCTGGCGGCAGCTTCGTCTACAATATCGATTTTAACGAACTGCTCCGCTTCCACCAGAACACGAATGCCGATATCACGATGGTCTATTACACGGCGCCGCAGGAAGAAACCGGACGCAACACGGTCATCGAGACCGCAGAAAATGGACTGGTCGAGGATATTGCTGAGAAACCGGCCGTCTACGATGGCTCGAAGGTTTCGATGGACGTGTTCCTCATGGAGAAGCGCATCTTTGTTGAGATGATTCGCTACAGCTATGAGCATGGCGGTCAGGACCTGCTGCTTGACGGCATCATCCGCCGTGCAAATGAGTACAACATCTATGCTTACGAGCACGATGGCTATGTCGCCCATGTCGATTCGACGGCTTCGTATTATAAAGCCAATATGGATGTCCTCAATCCGGCAACGTGGGAAGAGCTCTTCATGGGCAATAACACGATTTATACGAAAGTCAAGGATGAGGTCCCTGTACAGTACAAGGATACAGCCGTAGTCAAGAATTCCTTGATTGCCAATGGCTGCATCATCCGGGGCGAAGTCGAGAACAGCATCCTGTTCCGCGGCGTCACCATCGAAAAGGGCGTCAAAGTCAAGAATTCCATTATCATGCAGAAATGCGATGTGCAGGAGAATTCCCTGCTTGAGAATGTCATCTGCGACAAGAACGTAGTGATCACGAAGGAGAAATGGCTCAAGGGAGCGCAGAACTATCCGCTGATCGTTGCGAAAAATGTGGTGATCTAAGATTGAGACAAGCCGTTGTAAATTGACATGCGCGGGCGGGTATGGGCCGGCACTCGTTTACGACGGCTTTTCTTATATAAAGCAAGTAAGACAAAAGCCAAGGGGAGTGTTTTTTTTGGCACGAGAAACAAAGGAACAGAAACAGAAGAGCCGTGAGTTCGAGAAACTCAAGGAAAACCTCAAAATCCGTTTCGTCAATACGGCACATCTGATGTATGGCCGTGAAATCAAAGACCTCACGAAAAATGAAGTCTATCAGACGGTAGCTGCTACAGCAAAGCAGTTCATTTCGGATAACTGGATTAAGACGAATAAGACCTATGCAGAACGCCAGGAGAAACAGATTTATTATTTCTCCATTGAATTCCTGCTCGGCCGCCTGCTCAAGTCGAATCTCATCAATCTCGGCATTGAAGAAGCCGTCAAGGAAGTCCTCGATGATTTCAATCTTGACCTTGTCAAGACGTTCGAGGAAGAGCCGGATGCCGGCCTTGGCAACGGCGGCTTAGGCCGCCTGGCCGCCTGCTTCATCGACTCGATGGCAGCACACCGCCTGCCGGGCCATGGCTGCAGCATCCGCTATCAGTACGGTCTGTTCGAGCAGAAAATCATCGAAGGCAACCAGGTTGAGATTCCGGATAACTGGCTCAAGAATGGTTTTGCCTGGGAGTACCGCAAACCGGATAAGGCCATCGATGTCAAATTCAACGGTAATGCCTACATGAAGAAACTGCCGGACGGCAGCCTTAAGCTCGTCTACGAGAATCCGATGACGGTCATGGCTGTGCCGTATGATGTGCCAATTGTCGGCTACCATAACAACACGGTCAACACGCTGCGCCTTTGGAACGCCGAAGTCAACCGTGACTTCTCGGATTACGGCCGTCTGACGCAGGAGCAGATGCGCCAGAAGAACGACTACCGCAACTTCGTCGAAAGCATCACGCGCTATCTCTATCCGGATGACAGCACGTACGATGGCCGCCGTCTGCGCCTCATTCAGGAGTACTTCTTTGTTTCGGCCGGTGTGCAGAGCATCGTCCGCCACTACAAGAAAGTCGGCATGGACATCCATGAATTCGCACAGAAAATCGCCATCCATATCAACGATACGCATCCGGCACTCTGTGTGGCTGAACTCATGCGCATCCTCGTCGATGAGGAAGGCCTCGAGTGGAATGAAGCCTGGGCCATCACGAAGAATACGATTGCCTATACGAACCACACGATCATGCCGGAAGCCCTCGAGAAGTGGCCAATCGATATGTTCAAGCCGCTGCTGCCGCGCATCTACATGATCATCGACGAAATCAACCGCCGCTGGCTCATCGATGTGCGTGACCGCTATCCTGGCAATGAGACGAAAGTACACGAGCTCTCCATTATTCAGGACGGCATGGTCCACATGGCACGCCTGGCTATCGTCGGTTCGCACAGCGTCAACGGTGTGGCGAAGATTCACACGGAAATCCTCAAATCCACGACGCTGCATGACTTCTATGAGTACAACCCGCGCATGTTCAACAACAAGACGAACGGCATCACGCACCGCCGCTGGCTCATGGGCGCCAACCCGGAGCTTTCGGACCTCATCGATGCGACCATCGGCAGCCGCCGCTGGCACCGCCATCCGGAACAGCTTGACCTTTTGAATGACTACGTCGATGATAAACCGTTCCTTGAGAAACTCGGCGCCATCAAGCACCTGCGCAAGGAAGCTCTGGCCAAATACGTCAAAGAGCATAATGGCCTCACGGTAGACCCGAACAGCATCTTTGATATTCAGGTGAAGCGCATTCACTCGTATAAGCGCCAGCTCATGAATATCCTGCATATTATGTACCAGTACAATAAGCTCAAGACGGATCCGAACTTTGACATGCTGCCGACGACGTATTTCTTCGGCGGCAAGGCCGCACCGGGCTATTACATCGCGAAAGAGACCATTCGCCTTATCAATGCGGTAGCGGATAAGATTAACAGCGATGCGAGCATCAAGGGCAAGATCAAGGTTGTCTTCATCGAGAACTTCGGCGTTTCCATTGGTGAGATTGTCTATCCGGCAGCCGATGTCAGTGAGCAGATTTCGACGGCTTCGAAGGAAGCTTCGGGCACGGGCAACATGAAGTTCATGATGAACGGTGCCATCACGCTCGGCACACTCGACGGCGCGAACGTCGAGATTCGCGATGCCGTCGGCGGCGATGACAACTGCGTCATTTTCGGTCTCAAGGCAGAAGAAGTCCTCAACTATTATGCAACGGGCACTTACTCCGCTTGGGATGAGTACAATACGAACGAGAACGTCCGCACGGTCGTCAACCAGCTGACGGACGGCACATACGGCAACTTCCAGTCGCTGTTTGACTACCTCGTCCATGCCAACGATGAATTCTTCATTCTCAAGGACTTCAACGCTTATGCCGATGCTCATGTTGAAATCATGAAACGCTATCAGAAACGCTTCCAGTGGCTGCGTTCTTCGGCCATCAATATCGCAAATTCGGGCAGGTTCTCTTCGGACCGCACGATTGATGAATATGCAAATGAAATCTGGCAGGTCAAACCTGTCATGATCCCGTAAGCTGAAGCTCGGGGCAGGCAGCTGCCTGTCCTGCTTTTAGGGACAAAAAGAGGGGGATTATTTGTGAAAACATCAGATTTAAGCGAGTTCGACCTTTACCTGTTCCATCAGGGGACGAACTATCATGCATATGAGATGCTCGGTGCTCATTTCGTCGAGCAGGATGGAAAAAAGGGCGTGCGCTTTGCTGTTTGGGCGCCGCATGCCAAGTCCATCAGTGTTGTCGGTGATTTCAACAACTGGGACACCCGCGTCAATCCCATGACGCGCATCCGCGACGGCGAAATCTGGGAAGTATTCATTCCGGACGTCGAGCAGGGGGCCATCTATAAATATGCCATTGAGCCGCAGTGGGGCGGAGCGCGCATCATGAAGGCCGACCCGTACGGCTTCTATGCGGAGAAAAAACCGGAGACGGCTTCACGCGTCTACGACCTCAGCAAATACGAGTGGCAGGATGGCGACTGGTTCGAGCAGAAGAAAAAAGAATCTTCTTATGAACGCCCGATGCTGACGTATGAGGTGCATGCCGGTTCCTGGCGCCGCAATAAGGATGGCGAATACCTTTCTTACCGTGAACTTGCCGACCAGCTCATCGACTACGTCAAGAAGATGCATTACACGCATATTGAGTTCATGCCGCTCTGCGAGCATCCGTTCGATGGTTCGTGGGGCTACCAGATTACGGGCTATTACGCCGTGACGAGCCGTTTCGGCACGCCGGATGATTTCCGCTATCTCGTTGACAAGGCCCATAAGAATGGCATTGCTATCATCATGGACTGGGTGCCGGGCCATTTCTGCAAGGATGAGCAGGGCCTGCGCCATTTCGATGGCCAGACGCTTTACGAATCCGACAATGAGCAGCTCGCAGAGAACTGGGAGTGGGGCACGACCAACTTTGATTATGGCCGTACCGAAGTGCAGAGCTTCCTGATTTCGAATGCGATGTTCTGGTTTGAGGAGTTCCATATCGACGGCCTGCGCATCGACGCCGTCGCCAATATGCTCTACCTCAACTACGGCCGCAAGGACGGCGAGTGGACGCCGAATAAATACGGCGACACGGGCAACCTTGAGGCCATGGACTTTCTCAAGAAGCTCAATGAGAATATCTTCAAGTATCATCCGCAGGCACTGATGATTGCCGAGGAATCGACGGCCTGGCCGCTGATTTCAAAGCCAGTTTATATGGGCGGCATGGGCTTCAACTACAAGTGGAACATGGGCTGGATGAACGATATGCTCAAGTACATGTCGCTCGACCCGATTTACCGCAAATGGAACCACGACAAAGTCACGTTCTCCTTTATGTATGCCTTCAGTGAGAACTTCGTGCTGCCGCTCTCGCATGATGAGGTCGTTCACGGCAAGTGCTCGCTCATCAGCAAGATGCCGGGCGACTATTGGCAGAAGTTTGCCGGCCTGCGTACGTTCTTTGCCTACTGGATTGCTCATCCGGGCAAGAAGCTCCTGTTCATGGGCGGCGAGTTCGGCCAGTTCATCGAGTGGAACTATGATGACAGCCTCGACTGGCATCTGCCGCAGCAGTACCCGATGCACAAGAAGATGCTCGAGTACAGCCGCGCACTCAATAAATTCTACTGCGACCATAAGGCACTCTGGCAGGTCGACTTCGATTGGAACGGCTTCCAGTGGATTGACTGCAACGATAATGAGAACAGCGTCGTTTCGTTCATCCGCAAGGCGGAAGATCCTTCGGACTATCTGATTGCCGTCTGCAACTTCACGCCGGAAGTGCGCCACGGCTACCGTATCGGCGTGCCGGAAAAGGGCAGCTACGTCGAAGTCTTCAACTCCGACGACGAGGCCTTTGGCGGCAGCGGTGTCAAGAACGAGGGCGAGATTCCGACCGAGGATATCAAGTGGCATGACCGCGACCAGTCCATCGTGCTGACGATTCCGCCGATGGCAACCATCTATCTGCGCCATAAGGGACAACTGGCCTCTGGTAAGAATTCTTTTGACGAGGCTCCGGTGGAGATTGAAGTCAGAGGCCACGAAGAAAAAAGTTCTGCCGACAAGGCAGAAGCCGCCGAAGCAAAACCGAAGAAAATGACGCGCAGGCGCACGGCTGCAGCCAAGGAGAAGACTTCTGAAGGTAAGCCGAAGCGCCGCCGCGGCCGTCCGCGCATGACGGACGAAGAAAAAGCTGCGGCCAAGGCGAAGAGAGAAGCAGAAAAAGCCGCCAAGGCCGAGGCAGAAGGCGGAGAAAAGCCGAAAAAGACGACGCGCAGACGCAAAGCTAGCACGAAAACGACTGCCGCCAAGAAGACGACGGCCCGCAAGACGAGCCGGAAAAAGACAACGGCCAAAGCCGCTGCCACTGAATCCTGATACATCATCTAAGATACATTAGGAAAGATAATCAAATATTGCAGGTACATGGTGTACAAAAGGTATATCATGTACACCATGAGGGGGATTCTCGAATGAAAGTTCTATATGTTGCTTCTGAGGCAGTACCGTTTGCCAAGACGGGCGGCCTTGCTGATGTCGCTGGTTCTTTGCCAAAAGCCCTGAAGGCGGAAGGCGTTGATGTCCGCGTCATTATGCCGAAATTCGGCAAGATCCCGGAGAAATTCCGCAATGCGATGGAGCACATCTACGATGGAGAAATTCCGGTATCGTGGCGTTCGAAATACGTCGGCCTCGACAAGCTGGAGCAGGATGGCGTTACGTATTACTTCGTCGACAACGAAGAGTACTTCAAGCGCGAGGGCTTTTACGGCTACGGCGATGATGCTGAGCGTTTCTCGTTCTTCTGCCGCGCCGTGCTCAATTTGCTGCCGGCGATGGATTTCTGGCCCGATGTCATTCATACGAATGACTGGCATTCCGGCCTCGTCAATGTTTTCCTCAAGCTGGAGCATCAGGGCGATGAGCGCTATCAGAACATCCGCACGCTCTATACGATTCATAATCTCAAGTATCAGGGCGTGTTCCCGAAAGATGTCATGAGCGATGTGCTCGGCCTTGATTGGAAGTACTTCAACAATGGCGACCTCGAGTTCTACGATGCAGTCAACTTCATGAAGGGCGGCCTCATCTACGCGGACTACATTTCGACGGTCAGCAAGACGTATGCACAGGAAATCCAGTACGAGTACTTTGGCGAGCATCTTGACGGCCTGCTGCGCAGCCGCAAGGACACGCTGTTTGGCATTGTCAACGGCATTGACTACAATGTCTACAATCCGGCAACGGACAAGAATCTCTATGAGAATTACGACGTGGCTACACTTGACCGCAAGGCCGACAACAAAGTCCTGCTGCAGAAAGACCTCGGCCTGCCCATCAGCCGCCGTACCCCAATGGTCGCCATGGTATCGCGCCTCGTCGCTGCCAAGGGCCTCGACCTCGTCGTGCGCATGATGGATGAAATCCTGCAGCATGAGGACATCCAGTTCGTACTGCTCGGCACGGGCGATAAGGAATATGAAGACTGGTTCAAGGGCCTTGCTTGGCGTTTCCCGACGAAGGTTTCGGCCAACATCCGCTTCTCGAATCAGCTGGCACAGCGCATCTACGCGGCTTCGGATATCTTCCTAATGCCCTCGAACTACGAGCCGTGCGGCATTGGCCAGCTCATCGCGCTGCGCTACGGCTCCATCCCTGTGGTACGCGAGACGGGCGGCCTCAAGGATACGGTCATTCCGTACGACAAGTATACAAAACAGGGCAACGGCTTCCTGTTCTCCGATTACAATGCGCATGAGATGATGTATGCACTCAAGCGTGCACTCAGTGCTTATGAGAATTACGAGGAATGGAAGCAGATTGTCGAGAATGCCATGAATTCGGATTATAGCTGGAAAGAATCGGCGCGCGAATACAAGGCACTCTATGAAAAACTCATGGGCTCCGAGGAATAAAAGCATAAAGAAAGAGCAAGTGAGAAGGAGGGCGGCAGACAATGCCGCCTTTTTTGTGGAAGGAGGAGTTTTCATGCTGACACAGGATCAAGTCTGGCATGACTCTCAGGATATCAATTACCGATCACCGGTCGGTGCAGCTGAAGCGGGCACAAAAGTCAGAATGGGGCTGCGTTTACGGACGAAAGAGGGCATTCGCCAAGTCATCCTGCGCTGCTGGCAGGACCAGACGGGCGAGCATCTCATCCCGCTCGAGACGCAGGACGACCCGCTGCAGGAAAATCATTTTTATAGCGGCTGGCTGCCGCTGCCGGAAAAGGGCGGCCTGATTTGGTACTACTTTATCATCTCGATGGAGGACGGCACCTGGTATTACGGCAATAATCCGGAACAGCTCGGCGGCATGGGCACGCTCTATGACCATGTACCGCCTTCGTTCCAGATTACGACGTACAACAAGGGGGCCAAGACGCCGGACTGGTTCAAGCATGCCGTGATGTATCAGATTTTCCCGGACCGCTTTGCGCGCGAAGGCGACAAAATCATCGAGAAGAAGGGCGCGGTCTTCCATGCCTGCTGGCAGGATGACCCGTGCTACTATAAAGACCCTGATACGAAGGAAATCGTCGCCTATGATTTCTTTGGCGGCAATCTTAAAGGCATCGAGAAGAAACTCGACTACCTCAAGGAACTCGGCATCTCGGTCATTTACCTGAATCCTGTCTTTGAGTCGGAAAGCAATCATCATTACGACACAGGTGACTATCATAAGATTGACCCGATTCTCGGCACGAATGAGGAGTTCCATCATCTCGTTGAGACAGCCAAAGCCAAGGGCATCCGCATCATCATCGATGGCGTCTTCAGCCATACGGGCAGCAACAGCCGCTATTTCAACCGCGAAGGCCAGTACGATACGATTGGTGCGTTCCAGTCGCCGGACTCGCCGTATTATGAATGGTATAATTTCCGTAATTTCCCATATGAGTATGAGAGCTGGTGGAATTTCTCCACACTGCCGGATGTCAAGGAAACGACGCCGTCGTATATGGACTTCATCATCTACGATAAAGACAGTGTCATGCATCACTGGATGAAGGAAGGCATTGCGGGCTGGCGCCTCGATGTCATCGACGAACTGCCCGCGGCTTTCTCGCAGGCGTTCTTTGCGGAGCTCAAGAAGACGAATCCGGAGGCCGTCATGATTGGCGAGGTCTGGGAGGATGCTTCGCACAAGGTCGCTTACGGTGTGCCGCGTGAATACCTCTGCGGTCAGGAAATGGATTCGGCCATGAACTACCCGTTCCGTCAGATTCTCTTTGATTTCCTGCTCGGTCATGTCGATGCGAAGATGAGTCTCAGGCGTTTTGAGAGTCTGCGCGAGAACTACCCGCGCGAGAATTTCTACGCCATGATGAACCTCATCGGCAGCCACGATGTCGAGCGCGCGATGACCGTCCTCGGCGAGGAGCCGTTCTACGACGGCATGCCGACTGTTGAGCAGTCGCGTGCACGCCTGACCGATGACCAGTACAATCTCGGCATGGCCCGCCTGTTCATGGCGGCGCTCTGGCAGATGACGTATCCTGGTGTGCCGTGCATCTACTACGGCGATGAGATTGCCATGCAGGGCTTTAAAGACCCGTACAACCGCCGCCCGTATAACTGGGAGCACGGCGATACGTATGTGCGCAGCCGCTATGAGCGCATGATTCACCTGCGCAATGCCCATACGGCCCTGCAGACCGGCGAACTGCTGCCGCTCTATGCGGAAGGCGATGTCATGGCCTACGCCCGCGTCGTGCGCGGCGGCCGCGACGTCTTTGGCGAGCCGGCGAAAGATGAATGCTTCATCTCGCTCTTTAACCGCAGCCTCAAAGAGGAAAAGACGGTCACGCTCAATGTCGGTGATTTTGCCGACGGCGTCTTTGCCGATGCGTTCCATCCCGAGACGCGCTTCACGGTCGAGAACGGCCAGCTGACGGTAAATATTCTGCCGCTCAAGGGCTTTTTGCTCCAGAACATCCCGCCGGAACGCCAGTACAAGCACGAAGCCGGTGTCCTCATGCATCCGACGTCGCTGCCGTCGAAATACGGTGTCGGTGACTTTGGCAAAGAAGCGTATAAATTCGTTGATTTCCTCGCCGAAGCGGGGCAGAGCGTCTGGCAGATTCTGCCGCTCGGCCCGGTCGGCTTCAGCTATTCGCCGTACCAGTCCCCGTCGGCCTTTGCCGGCAATCCGCTGCTCATCGATATCGATGAACTCGTGGAGCGCGGCTGGCTGACGAAGCAGGAGACGAAAGTCACCTATGCGGATTTTGATTCGTCGGCCGACTTTGAGCAGGCGCGCGTCTTCAAGAACAAATGCCTGCGCAAGGCCCATACTGCCTTTCAGCAGGATGAGGAGGCGCAGCAGGAATACAAGGTATTCTGCAGGGAAGAAGCTTACTGGCTCGATGATTACGCCCTGTTTGAAGCGGCAAAGAAGGAATATGACGGCAGGGCCTGGATGGATTGGCCGGAAGCCGTGAAAAAACGCGACCCGCAGGCACTGGCTTCTTTGCGCAAACGTCTGGAGGAAAATATCGAGCTGCAGAAGTTCATGCAGTTCCTGTTCCACTGCCAGTGGCAGAAGCTGCATGATTATGCCAATGAAAAGGGCATCCGCATCATGGGCGATATGCCGATTTTCCTCGCGCAGGACAGCGCCGACGTCTGGGCCAATCAGGAACTCTTCGACCTCAACCCCGACGGCACAGCTCATACGGTCGCCGGCGTACCGCCAGATTATTTCAGCGCGACGGGACAGCTCTGGGGCAACCCGCAGTACAACTGGCAGGCCATGAAGGCGGAGAATTACGCCTGGTGGAAAAAGCGCTTCCACAAGCTTTATTCGCTCGTTGATATCGCCCGCATCGACCATTTCCGCGGCTTCGAGTCGTATTGGGAAGTCGACGGCAAGGCGAAGAATGCCATCAAGGGCCGCTGGCTGCCGGGGCCGGGCAAGCCATTCTTTGATGAGATTCGCCGCAAGCTCGGCAATCTGCCCATCGTGGCAGAAGATCTCGGCATCATCACGCCGGAAGTTGAGAAACTCCGCGATGACTGCGGCTTCCCCGGCATGAAGGTTCTTGAGTTCACGCTGTATCTCAACAATCAGCATCGCCTCGGTACGGTCGTGCCGGAAAACAGCATCGTCTACACGGGCACGCATGACAACAATACGCTGATTGGCTGGCTCAAGACGGATATCACGCCCGCGCTGCGCAAAGCTGTGGCTGACCTCGTGCGCGCCGATGTGCGCAACCCAGAGGAAATCGCCGAACATCTCATCGGCTTTGCCTATGCCTCGAATGCAAGACTCGCCGTCATCCCGATGCAGGACCTTTTGGGACTCGATGGCAGCTGCCGCATGAACACACCGGGCACTTCCGAGGGCAACTGGCGCTGGTGTATGCGTCCGGAAGAATTTAAGAAGCTCGATGCGAAAAAACTGCGCGCACTCACGGAGCATTTCGGCCGCTGCTGAGTGCTGAAAATTTCATAGTTTTATCTGATATTCTGTGCTTTAGAGACGGCTGCGGCCGTCTCTTTGCTTGTCTTTATTTCTTTTTTCATCATTTTGTGGTATCCTAAAAAGTGTTGTTTTTGAGAAGCATACATCGTTACATCGATAGAAGGTGTTTTTATGATTGACATTCCAGCGAACTGGGTGCAGAAAATCCAGAATATCGACTGGTCGAAAGTACAGGAATCGGTCAAGGACTACGGTCCGGCCATCAAGGTGCTGCAGCAGACGTGGTCTAAGGAATCTCTGCTGGAGATCAGTCAGGGAAAACTCTTTGTGCCGGACTCGGTCATCAATGAGGCCATTGCCAAACGCATTCCCGCGGGCGGGCAGGTCACGGGCGTGACCATCAAGTCGCATGCCAATGGCCGGATGGATATCCGCGTGGAGACGAAAAAAGTCGGCCCCGTGGAATTATCCGGTGAAATCAAGGAATTTGTCCATAATGGCGACAAGTCGTATGTGACATACCGCGTGCGCAGCCGCAATATCCCGGAGCATGGCCTGATGTCGTGGATTTTTTCACGCATCTCGCTGTCGATGGCAGAGCGCATGGTCGGTCATATCGACATGCCGGACAATCTGCCGGTTTCCATCAAGCACAACACGATTACGGTGGATTACAGCCAGGCACTTGCCGAATCCGATTTCGGCAAGACGGAGTATCAGGGGCATAAGCTCACCGATATGATTGAGATTGAAGGCGCGACGCCAAAGGACGGCGGCATTGAGTTCGATACGCAGCTCAACGTGCCGGACGATGTCAAGAAAGCCCTCGTGGCTTTGCTCAAGGACAAAGAGGCAGACCTTCAGGAAAGTCAGGCAGATTCGTCTGCTTCGTCTGACCAGCAGAATGAGAATTGAGACATGAAAAAAAGAGAACAGGGAAGGGAGAGATTTTTTGAAGAAGTGTATCATGGCACTCACCGCAGTGCTCTGTACTCTCATGATGACGCTGACCAGTATGCCGGCAGCGTCCGCTCATCACAAGAATGAACCAAAAGTCGAGAAGATTGTCTACATCCCGCACGACAACCGTCCAATCTCGGACAAGCAGACGGCCGATGTCGTCAAGAAGCTCGGCTACGAAGTGGTCGTGCCGCCTGACAATATGCTTGGCAGCCGCAGTGATCTCGGCCATCCGGACGAACTCTGGGATTGGCTCAAGAAGAACGCGCAGGATGCTGATGCCGCTGTTATTTCGTCGGACTCCATGCTCTACGGCAGCCTTGTCGGCTCGCGCAAGCACGAGTACACGAAGAAACAGGTCCTTGACCGCGTGGATAAATTCCAGACGTTCCGCAAAGAATTCCCGAAAATGCAGCTCTATGTCTTTGGCTCCATCATGCGCACGCCGCGCTCGGGCGAGGCTTCCGGTCATGAGGAACCGGGCTATTACCGCAATTACGGCGCGGACATCTTCCGCTATACTGAGCTCAAGGACAAGCAGGAGATGGAGGGCCTGACGCGCCGCGAGAAGAAAGAATATGACTTCCTGCAGCGCCTGATTCCGAAGGCTTCGCTTTCGGACTGGATGGGCCGCCGCGAAAAGAATTTTGCGGCCAATGAGAAGATGATTCAGCTCACGCGCAAGAATACGTTCAATTACTTCGTGCTCGGCCGCGACGACAATGCGCCGTACTCGCAGACGCATCTTGAGAGCCGCCATCTCGCCGCTGAAGGTCAGGACCTTGGCAAGACGCGTTTTCAGGCCATGGCCGGCATCGATGAAGTCGGCATGCTGATGCTCACGCGCGCCGTCAACGATATCCGCCGCGATGTGCCATTTGTCTATGTCCGCTATAACTGGGGCAAGGGAGAATTCACGGTTCCGTCGTATTCTGATGAGAAAATCGGCAATTCCATTGCCGCAGCTGTTACGGCCGCCGGCGGCATGATGGTCAAGTCGCCGGAGAAGGCCGACCTCGTGCTGACGGTCAACACGAACCCGAACGGCAAAACGTATGAAGCCAATGACCGCGATAACGACGGTACGCCGCGCGAGGGTACGAAATACTTCGCCGACATCGTCAGCGACTATGTCAGCAAGGGCTATCCTGTCGGCATTGCCGATATCGCCTATGCCAACGGCTCCGATAATGCCCTGATGGATGAACTGCGTGACCGCGGCCTGCTCTTTAAGATTCGCGCTTACGCCGGCTGGAACACGCCGACGAACAGCACGGGCTTTGTCATCGGTGAAGGCATGCTTGCCAAGTATATGAAGGACGATGCTGTCGATGACCTGCTGCTCACGCGTTATCTCGATGACTGGGCTTATCAGGCGAATGTGCGCAACACCATTGCGCGCCAGCTGACGTGGCTGCGCGGCGACGGCGTTTATGGCAGCCTCGACACGAAGACGGCTGCCGTAGCGACGCGTTCGGAGCGCATGCTCACGCGTTTTGTCGAAGACAATCTGCCGCCGATTGACTCGCTGGCCAATATCGAAGTGCGTTTCCCGTGGAACCGCATGTTCGAGTCGGATATCATCCACACGGCAGCGAAGGAAGAAGTCAATTATTTCCCGAAAGAATGAACGCGGATGCCATAGCACCGCATAGAAAAAGAGCCCCTGCTGGAAAGTTTCAGCAGGGGCTTTTTTTATTTATTTTTGGCTTTTAGCGGCGGGAAAGACATCGAGGCCATGGGCCTCAAGACGCTGTATGTCTTCGGGGGCGGCATCGGCGTCCGTGTAAATGGCGCGGATGTGTTCGAAGGGGAAGAGCAGCTCGGAGGCATCGCAGTGGAATTTCTCGGATTCCGTCAGCACGATGATGCCGCGGGCTTGGGCAGCCATGGCCTGCGCGGCTTCGATGCGCAGATGGTCGCTGCTCTTGACGCCGTTTTCATCGATGCCGTCAATGCCGAGGAAGAACTTATCGACTTTGAAATTCCTCGCGCAGAGGCCGACGAGCGGACCGACCATGACCTGTGACTCATTCTGGTAGCTGCCGCCGAGCAGGATGACGCGGGCACCGTGAATCTTGCGCACAAAACTCGCGACAAAGGCCGAGTTCGTGATGATGGTGATATGGCAGCGGCGCATGCAGAGCTCTTCGGCGAGCAGCGTACAGCAGCCGCCCGATTCAATCATGACGGTCTCGCCGGGCTGCACGCAGCGCGCGGCCCGTTCGGCGATGCGCCGCTTGTTTTCATAATGGAAGGACAGATGGTGGCCGATGTCCTCGCTGGCGACCATGCTGGCAAAACCGTGCTCACGCTTCAGGAGACCCTGATGGGCGAGCAGGTTGAGGTCTTTGCGGATGGTGACTTCCGAGACACCAAGGGCTTCCGAGAGCTCGGTGACGGCCATGCGTTTGTTCTGGCTGATGAGGTCGAGAAGTTTCATATGACGGGGCTGCATGGATATCTTCCTTTCGTAAAAACAAAAGCCCCTTCTGCCGACGGCAAAAGGAGCTTCTGGTCATTGGTTCCAGCAATGGAGCCATGGAATATCGTGCTTAAGGCTTAAGCGTTTTCCTTGCGGAATTTATCCATGAACTCTGCGAGGGCGACAGCGCCTTCGTACGGCATAGCATTGTAAATCGAGGCGCGCATGCCGCCGACACTGCGGTGGCCCTTGACGCCGCTGAGCTGATGTTCAAGAGCTTCGGCAACGAATTTCTTCTCGAGCTCCTCGCTCGGCAGACGGAACGTGACGTTCATGTAGGAACGGCTGACTTTGTCGGCATGGCCGCGGTAGAAGCCGTTCGAGCTGTCGATGGCTTCATAGACAACCTTGGCCTTCTTGATGTTGCGGCGTTCCATCTCCTCAAGGCCGCCCTGTGCCTTAATCCAGGCAGCAACTTTGCCGACCATGTAGATGCAGAAAGCCGGCGGCGTGTTGTAGAGCGAATCTTTTTTGTAGAACGTATTATAGCGGAACATCGTCGGCAGTGCCTCCGGGCTGTTCTCGAGCAGCGATTTCTTCGCGACGACGAGGACGACGCCGGCAGGGCCGAGGTTCTTCTGAACGCCGGCGTAGATGAAGTCGAATTTGTGGAAATCAATCGGACGCGAGAGCATATCCGAGGACATATCGGCAAAGAGAGGTACACCGTCCGTCTCCGGGATGTAATGGTATTCCGTGCCGTAAATCGTGTTGTTGTAGCAGACATGGACGTAGGCAGCGTTCGGGTCTACCTTGAGCTCATCCTGCTGCGGTACGTGATGATAGCCCGTTTCCTTGCTCGAAGCGATGATTTCGCCGATGCCGAGATGCTCGGCTTCTTTATAAGCCTTTTCAGCGAAGCTGCCCGAGAGGACGTAGCTGCCCGGATGCTCTTTCGTAGCGTAGTTCAGTGGAATCATCGCGAACTGCTGGCTGGCACCGCCCTGGCAGAACAGGACTTCGTAGTCATCGCCGAGGCCCATGAGCTCTTTGATGTCCGCTTTTGCCTTTTCGTGCACAGCAGCGTACTGCGGTGCGCGGTGGCTGATTTCGAGAATCGACATGCCACTGTGGTTAAAGTTCAGGAATTCTGCCTGTGCTTCTTTGAGTACCTCAAGCGGCAGTGTTGCCGGACCCGGATTGAAATTATAGACGCGACCTGCTTCCATGAGAAAACCTCCCCAAAACATATGGAATCTTGTTGAATTTACTGGATTTTGTAGGATATTCTGCGTGTACCATGTCAACATCACAGGGGTGTCCATGTGTTGTGGACAGGCAACGTTTTTTATATTCTAGCGCGAAAAATCCAGAAAAGCAAGCAGAAAAATAAATCTTGTTTTTTCAGAGCAGACACTTGACGGCTGAAAATGGATGGCATATAATACACTTATGCACGAAAATTGCAGTCAAAGCCAAATCGCAAAGGCGAAGATGGGGAAGCTGAAAAAAGAGCCCTTATAGAGAGCTGACGGCCGGTGAAAGTCAGCAGGGCATTTTGAAGTTCCGCCCCGGAGCAGCTGGCGAAAGTCAGACGGGTACGCCCGTTAAAGCGTCGAGAGAGAGGCAATGCCTCACTTGGGTGGCACCACGGAATCAGAGCGTTTCGTCCCAAATCGGGACGGCGCTTTTTTTATTGGTTATGATGAAGAGGAGAGAACAAACATGAAGGTTTTAGCAGCAGATGGTATTTCGCCGAAAGGAATTGAGCTCCTGCAGAAGGAGTTTGAAGTGGTCGTCAAAGATAAACTGCCGGCAGAGGAACTTCTGGAAATCATTCCGGAGTTTGATGCCATCATCGTCCGTTCGGCTTCAAAGGTCACGGCTGAGGTCATCGACCGCGCCAAGAACCTTAAAATCATCGGCCGTGCCGGTGTCGGCGTCGACAATATCGACATCCCGGCGGCCACGGCCAAGGGCATCATCGTCATCAATTCCCCGGGCGGCAACACGATTGCCGCAACGGAGCACACGATGGCCATGATGCTTGCGATGTCCCGCAACATTCCGATTGCCAACGAGACGATGCACAAAGGCGAATGGAACCGCAAGAAATACGTCGGCGTTGAGCTGCGCGGCAAGACACTCGGTGTTGTCGGCATGGGCCGCATCGGTTCGGGCGTTGCCAAACGCGCCATGGCCTTTGACATGAACGTGCTCGCTTACGACCCTTATATTAATGAAGAGCGTGCCAAAGCCCTCGGCGTCAAGATTGCGACGTTCGACGAAGTCATCGAGAATTCCGACTTCATCACGGTGCACATGCCGCTGACGAAAGAGACCAAGGGCATGATTGGCATGGAGCAGATGAAGAAGATGAAGAAGGGCGTACGTCTTGTCAACTGCGCCCGCGGTGGCATCATCGATGAGGCTGACCTCGCCGAAGCCCTCAAGCAGGGCCTTGTTGCCGGCGCTGCCATCGATGTCTACACGAGTGAGCCGCCGGCAGAGAAGGGCAACCCGCTGCTCGAGGCTCCGAACATCGTGCTGACGCCGCACCTCGGCGCTTCGACGGTTGAGGCACAGATTGGTGTTTCGGTTGACGTGGCCAAGGGCATCATCGCTGCCCTGCACGGTGAGCCTGTAGCTACAGCCGTCAACATGGCGCCGGTTTCGCCGCAAGTCATGCGCGTCATCGCGCCGTACCTCACGCTTGCGGAACGCCTCGGCGGCACGGTCGTCGGCCTGGCTGACGGTCCGATTGAATCGGTCGAAGTCACGTACAACGGCGAAATCACGGAAGTCAACACGGGCCTCCTCACGACGGCTGTCATCAAGGGCATCCTCAATCCGGTCATGGAGAACGAGGTCAATTACGTCAATGCACCGGGCCTGGCCAAAGAGCGCGGCATCAAAGTGTCGGAGCGTAAGGAACGCGAAGCGGAGAACTTTGCCAACCTCATCACGGTCGATGTCGTGGCCGGCGGCAAGAAACTTTCCGTACAGGGCACGCTGTTCGGCACGCAGGGCCGCATCGTCCGCATCAACAAATTCCGCGTTGACGTTGACCCGCATGCACGCATCCTCATCTGCCCGCATATCAACCGTCCGGGCGTCATCGGCACGGTCGGCACGCTGCTCGGCGGCAATGGCGTCAACATCTCGGCCATGCAGGTCGGCACGACGGAAGAAGAAGGCAAGAACCTCATGGTCCTGACGGTCGACAACGATATCCCGCCAGCTCTCCTTGAAACGGTCAAGGCCCTCGATGGCATCTTTGATGCTAAGCTCGTTAACTTCTACGAGATTTAAATAAAAGCTTCCTAATAATAATATAGGGGCTGTGACAAATGAGAAAAGGCTGTGACAAAATGCAAATGCGTTTTGTCACAGCCTTTTTGCGTCGGTATTATATTTCGTCCGTGCTGCCGGAGATTTTCCGGGGCAGGAACAGGGAGAGGAAAAGGAGCAGCAGAACCGGCACGAGCCAGGCAAGGCCGCATTCATGCAGCGGCAGGCTGCTGAGGATGTCTTTGGCAAAGACAGATCCCGCGGTCTGCTGCAGGATATCGAGCAGGGAGATGAAGGCCGCGGCGAGAGCCGTGCAGCGCATGCCGGGAAGCGAGAGTTTGGCGAATTTATTGAGGATGGTCATGAGCACGACCGTGATGGCAACCGGATAGATGAAGAGCAGCAGCGGCAGGGAGAACTTGATGATTTCGTTGAGGCCGAGGTTGGCGAGCAGCAGGCTCACGAGGCTGACTGCCGTGACGTACGTCTTATAGGAGACCTGAGGAAATTCCTTGTAGAAGAATTCCGAGACGGCGGCGATGAGGCCGACGGTCGTCGTGAAGCAGGTCAGGGTAATCATGATAGCAAGGAAGTACATGCCGGCAGGTCCGAAGATATTCAGAGAAGTCTCTGAGAGCACGTAGGCGCCGAGGTTGATGTTGGCGTCGCCAAAAACCTGCGGCGGAATTGGGAAGTGACTGCCGAGCAGGGCAAGGCCGAGGTAAAGCGTGCCCATGAGTACGGCGACAGCGAGCCCCGCAAGCCAGATGCTCAGGTAATGCTCTTTGGCCGATGTGAAGGAAAGGCGGCGCAGCTCACTCAGGGCGATGATGCAGAAGGCAAAGGATGCGAGCGTGTCCATGGTATTATAGCCTTCGATAAAACCGGTGCCAAACGCAGCGCTGGCATATTTGCCGAGCGGCTCGATCATGGCCGGCGCCGTGTAAGTCATGAGTCCCGCTACGGTCAGGACGATGATGAGCAGGACAAAGATTGGCGTGAGCACTTTGCCGAGACGGCTGAGGAGCTTTGACGGCGTGATGGCCAGCCACCAGGCAAAGGCAAAGTAAAGCAGCGTGAAGATGGCTAGGGGCAGTGCGCCTTCGCCGGTCAGTGGCTGTACGCCGATGGAAAACGAAGTTGCTGCTGTGCGCGGGATGGCCGTCAGCGGGCCGATGGCCAGATAAATCAGCGTGAGCAGCAGCAGGGAGACGAGCGGCGAGAGTTTACGGCTCATTTCTGCGCGGTAGCCGTCCGGATTGAACGTGCCGATAATCAGGGCGATGACCGGCATGCCGATGCCGGAAATCAGGAAGCCGAGCATCGCTGGGGAAAATGAACTGCCCGCCTGAAAGCCGAGCGAAGGCGGGAATATCAGATTGCCCGCGCCGAAGAACATGCCGAAGAGCATCAGGCCAATCTGCAGGCTTTTTTTACACATGAAAAAAGCTCCTTTCAAGGAATAAAAAATAATGCATATTGGTCTATTCTATAAAATTTTGCGGTGCGTTGTCAACTGAGTAAGGACAATTAGGACAATTATCTCCTAATTTGTTCATGTCGAAATGACTTTTGCGACAGTTCTGTCATGTACTCTGTATACAAATATAAAAATGACATACAATTCTTGAAACATATCTAAAGTATACATGCATACAATTTGCAATACATGTAAACCTGCGCTATAATAAATCCACGGATGGAGGAATGACGTATGTATAGAAAAGATATGCTTGTAATGAGAATAAAATTAATCGCACTGAGCCAGATTCGGAATATTGAAGATTCCGTCAAACGGAACCCGATGGCTTATCGTAAAGACACAACGGAATACTGCGATGCGATGTACGATATCATTGCCAACATGTCGAGTGAGCGTCTGACGCGCATCGTCGTTCCGATTTATGAGAATTACGAAGAGATGGGCATGGCCGATGACCGTTACGTGGCTGATTCGCTCATGATGATTGTCCTCGCGCTGTACCAGAACGAGATCGGCGAAGAAAATATCTACGACCTCGGCTGGACGAGCTACATTGAAGATTTCTTCCGCGTCAATACCGCAACGGCCTGATGATAAGCTAGTAGGATAGTAAGAAATTAAAAAATTCATATGGACTCATGCAAAAACTCCTGCAGAAGCAGGAGTTTTTTTATTGGGCGCGAAGTGTGTAGGGAGAGAACAGAATAAAAGAGGAGGCGGTTTTCTTGCCAATGTACAGAAAATCTCTGCTGATTTTACTGCTTATCGCCGCAGCTGTGGCCGGAGGAACGTATTATGGCTGTTATACACAGGATAAAGAAACGGTTCAGCTCGATGCGGCCTCTGCCACAGATGAAACGCAACAGGAAGCAGCGGTGACGGTCTATGTGACAGGTGCGGTCAATAAGCCCGGTGTCGTGAGCATCAAAGAAGGAGCGCGCGCAGCTGATGCGGTCAATGCCTGCGGCGGCCTGCTGCCGACGGCGGATGGCGATAAAATCAACATGGCGCAGGTCCTCAAGGACGGTCAGCAGTTGCGCATTCCGGAAAAGCAGGAAGCGTCAAACGTCCAGACTGCTGCCAAAGGGGCAAAGAGCAGCTCTGCTGCCGCTGCGGGAACAAAGGCAGCGGCGGGCGGCATCGTCAATATTAATACGGCCAGTGCCGAAGAGCTTGACACACTGCCGGGCATCGGCCCCGCCATGGCACAGCGCATCATCGAATACCGCGAGACGGAAGGCAGCTTTTCTGCGGTGGAGGATATCAAGAAGGTCAGGGGCATCGGTGAGGCGAAGTTCCAGAAAATGCGGGACAAAATCTGCATTTGATGTGATGTAGGGAGGATGTCATGAAGACAGGACAGTACCCCGTATCCTTTCTCTTTGCGCTGCTGCTGGCCTTGGCAGCGGGCATCGCTCTGGCCCTGGCGAGACCGCCCACAGGCAGCTGGCCTGTTTTTCTGCTGGCCGCGCTCTTTGCCGTGTCAGCCATTTTGCTCTGGCGCGGCAGCAGATGCTGCTGGCTTGTATTCCTGCTGCTGTTTTTCGTGCTCGGCCTGTGCCGGCTGCAGGGGAGCATGGCACTGCCAGCGAATGACATTTCACAATGGGCGGGAGCCGCCATGCCGGAAGTCCGGCTCCGCGGTGAAATTCTGGAGGAGCCGCGCTGGACGAAAGAACTGCAGCCGGATGGCAGTACCGTGCATAAGGTCCGCTATCTTGTCCGGGTGCAGAAAGTCAAAGCCATGGGGAGGGACTGGCAGCCGGCCTCAGGACGCTGTTATCTTTATGCCAGGTCCCCGCAGGAAGATACTTCCGCCCGCATTGGCGATGGCATCATGGCCATGGGGAAGGTGCGTCTGCTCCATGGGTATCAGAATCCGGGGCAGATAGATACGCGCCTGCTGCTGCGCACGGATGGCATCACCGCGCTTGTGATGGCGGGAAAAGCCGGCGTCTCGACGGCGCCGGAGGATGGCCATGAATTTTTGCGTTCCATTGCTTCGCTGCGCGCCCACTACCGCAGCAGCATGGAAGAAGTCATGCCGAAAGCCGATGCAGCGGCCGTGTTTGCCATGCTGTTCGGCGGCTATGACGGTATCGAACCGGAGCTTGTTGAGGATTTTCAGGCCACGGGGATCGTGCATATCCTCTCGGTGTCGGGCTCGCATATCAGCCTTGTCGCTGCAGTTATCGCGGGGCTGGCCGCGCTCCTTCATCTGCCGCGCGCCCTTTCGGCCCTGCTCGTGCTGGGGGCCATTGCTTTTTACAGCGTGCTGGCCGGCTGTGTGCCGCCGGTCATCCGCGCCGCCATCATGGGCGGTCTGGCCTTTCTGGCACTGGCCCTTGGCCGTGAGCGCGAGTCCCGCATCATTCTGCTGCTGACGGGGCTCGGCATGCTGCTCTGTAAGCCCCTGCTGCTCTTTCATATCAGCTTTGAGCTTTCCTATCTGGCCACGGCCGGCCTGATTTTCCTTGCTCCGGTTATCTGTCGCTGGCTTTGCGCACACCGCGTTCCCCGTGCACTGGCCATGGGGCTTGCCATTACGACAGCGGCACAGCTCATGACGCTGCCGGTGCTCGCCTGGTATTTTGGCCAGGTTTCTATCGTAGCACTGCTGGCCAACCTCATCGTCGTGCCCATTCTCGAACTCATCATCGTGCTGGGGCTTTTGGCAGGACTCATTGCCTTTGTGCTGCCATTTCTGGGCCGCTTCGTCTTTGCCATGGACAGCCTGCTGTTAGGACTTTCGGCAGAAGTGACCCATGTGCTGGCGCAGCTGCCGCACAGCATGATTTTTGTGCCGGCCATGACGCCGGCGGGCTGTGCGCTCTATTATCTCCTGCTGGGCAGTTTTCTGCTGAACGAAAAACAGAAAACGTGGCTTTGCGCACAGATCCTGCCGTACCGCCGTGCCCTGACCGCGCTGCTGCTGATTCTTCTGCTGAGCTATGGCAGCTGGAAAATCATGGCCCCGCGGGAAATGGCGGTGCATTTCATCGATGTGGGACAGGGCGATGCGGCCCTGGTCGTGACGCCGCATGGTCAGGCGCTGATGTTTGACACGGGCGGTACGCGCAGTGGCTCATTTGATGTCGGTGCTCATGTCGATGTGCCATATCTGCTGCATTATGATATCCACGAACTCGCTGCCATCTTTCTGACCCATGCCCATGAAGACCATGCGCAGGGCTGCGGCGGCATTTTGCGGAAAATGCCCGTCGGCCATGTCTACACGGCCAGCGAGGGTGTGGATGCCTATGCGCGCAGCCTCGGCTTCGGCGATGCGGACCCGCTGCTGCGGAAATTCAGCGCGGCTTTGGCAGGCGATGTCTTCACCATCGACGGTGTCCGTGTCGAAGTGCTGTTTGCCCCGCCGAAACCAGAGCATGGCGGCACGGGCAATGAAGTCTCCAATGTCTATCGCGTCTCTTATGGCAAAGCGAGCTTCCTGTTCACGGGCGACCTCGTCAAGGAGCAGGAGGCAAGGCTGCTGGCTTCAGGACAGGAAATTTCCTCGTCGGTGCTCAAAGCGGGGCATCACGGCTCGGCCACATCGAGCTCGGAAGAATTCCTCAAGGCCGTGGCCCCGCAGTACGGCGTTTTCTGCGTGGGGTATGAAAATTCGTTTGGCCATCCGAAGCCGGAAATCGTCAGGCGGTATCAGGACGCGGGCATCCGGACACTGCGCACGGATGAGGATGGCGCAGTCGTCTTCCATACGGATGGCAGGAGCATGCGCGTGGAGACTTATGCTGCCAAAAGTTGATTTTGAGGTGACGTTATGGAATTTGCAGAACTCAATGCGGCCCAGCGCGAGGCCGTCATGGACCTTCAGGAAAATATCCTGCTCTTAGCGCCGGCCGGTACGGGCAAGACGAATACGCTGGCCTGCCGCATCGCGAATATCCTGGAGCAGAAACGCGCGGAGCCGGAGGAAATCCTCTGCCTGACGTTTACGAACAAGGCGTGCCGCGAGATGAAGGAACGCATCATCGCGCGCGCAGGCGAAGCGGGCCGCCGTGTCATCGTCAAGACCTTCCACGGGTTCTGCTACGACGTCATCAAGACCGAGGCCAAGCGCCATTCGGACCTCTTTGCCGACTTCACGATTTTCGATGAGACAGACTGCTTGAGCCTTATCCGTGAGCTCATTGACGATACATGGCCGGAACGCTCTGTGCAGTCCCTGATTGCCTCGCTCAAGGGGGCTAGAACGCGCTATCATCTGGAGACCGGCGACGATGAGGCCGACTACTGCGAGGCCCTGCAGCGTCTCCTGGCAGAGCATCCAGAGGAAATCCGCAGGCTGGCCATCGATGACCATTATCAGTATTATCGGCAGCTTTTTGAGGGCTGGCAGGTATGGGGGCCGCATCTGGCGGCGGTTTACGATATGCGGCTCCATGACGTGCACGGCCTTGACTTCACTGACCTCATCGTGCAGGCCGATGCCCTGTTCCGTCAGGAGGAAGTGGCGGTCAAATGGGCGCGGCGCTTTCTCTACATCAACATCGATGAGGTGCAGGACACGAGTGAGCTTGAGTACAGCATCCTCGCGCGCATATTTGGCTGCAGCCGCCTGCTCCTGTGCGGCGATTACTTCCAGACGATTTACGAATGGCGCGGCTCTCATCCCGAGGCGGTTCTGCGCGCTTATCAGCGCGACTGGCAGCCGCGCCGCATCGTGCTGACGGAAAATTACCGTTCGACGCAGGTCCTTTTGAGTGCTTCGTATGCCTGCCTGCAGCGCCTTTTCCCCGAGCGCGTTTCCGCGCTTTATCCTGAAGGCATCCACGCCGTGAGCAAAGAACGCGGTCTGCCCATCATTCTCAAGGGAGCTTTGAACTTTGTCGAAGAGGCCGACTGGATTTACCAGACGATACAGCAGCTGCCCACGGCGGATTACAGCCGCATCTGCATCCTGACGCGCAGCAATGGCTACAATAAGAAGCTTTCATCGCATTTCCGGCGTCGCAACTGGCGTCTGCCCGAAAAGGAGCAGCTGCCTTTCATGATTATCGAAGAAATCAAATTCTACCGGCGGCAGGAAGTCAAGGATGTGCTGGCCTTTCTCAAGCTCATCCTTAACCCGCACGATACAGCCAGCTTCATTCGCGTGCTCAACCGCTTCGGCAGGGGCATCGGTCCGGGGACCATCCGCAAAATATCGCAGGAGTCGTATCGCGAGGCCGGCATCCGCCTGACCGACTATCTCGACGACGATGCCAGACGGACGGGCGACCCATTTGCCGTGCTGCTCGAGGCTTTGGATGCGGAAAATATCGTGGTCTTTGATGTCGAAGCAACGGGCATTGACCCGACGCGCGATGAAATCATCCAGATTGCCGGCCTGCGGCTCGGTAGGGACGGCAGCGTCAAAAGGGAATTTAAGCATCTGCTGAAAGCGCGGCGGTCGGTCGGTGACAGTGTCCGCGTCCATCATATTGAAGACGCCGTGCTGCAGAACGAAGGCGAGGACCCTGCCGATGTGCTCCGTGCTTTTTGCGCTTTTGCCAAGGACGCGGTCATCGTCGGCCACAATGTCACGTATGACCTCAGCATCCTCGGCAGCGAACTCACGCGCCTCGGTCTGCCGCAGCTCTCGTACCGCCGCTATTACGATACGCTCGATATTTTCCGGCGCTTCTATCCGAATCTGCCGAATCATAAGCTCGAATACCTCGGTGCATACTGCCATGTCTCGCACCGTTCGACCCATGATGCCATGGACGATATCTGTGCGACTTCGGAAATCCTGCTTTACGCCGTAGAGCACAATATTCGGCCGCATATCGCGGAGCGGCGGGCATTCATGGCGAAGTGGCAGGATACTTTTGCGGAGATGGCGGCCAAGGTCAGTTCGTTCCGTCTGGCGGCCCGCGTGATGCGGCCGGCGCAGCTCCTCGGCAAAGTCGTCGTCGATGCCGGGATTGACGCGTATTACCGTCAGCACCATGAAGAACAGCGCATCGAAAATCTGCGCGACCTCTTCCGTCAGGCGCGCGACATGGACGAACCGGAGATACGGCCGCTTGACGCACTGCTGCGTTTCCTCAATTACACGGCCCTTTCCAACACGAACCTCGATGCCATGACCAAGCGTCAGCAGATTCCCATCATCACGGTCCACCAGGCCAAGGGCTCGGAGTTTGACTACGTCTTTGTCGCGGGGCTTCAGGAAGGGACGTTCCCCGGACTGCAGGCCGAGAAGAATGACAGCATGGACGAAGAGGCACGGCTTTTCTATGTGGCCATCACGCGGCCAAAGAAACAGCTGCTTTTATCCTGGTGTCAGATGCAGGGCGGCTATTATGCGCATATGAGCCGCTTCCTGCGCGTGCTGCCGCGCGAATACGTACAGAATGTCTGAGGATGAGGCACAATAAAAGCACGCCGCCCGTTTGACGGGACAGCGTGCTTCTATGTTATAATGAAGAAAATATTTTCTGGAGAAAGGGACGGGCGCATTGAAATACAGTGAGTTCATGGCAAAGATCCGCAAGGGAGAGCTGCCGCATGTATTCCTGCTCTCAGGAGAGGAACATTATTATATTGACAAGGCAAAGGAGGCTTTACTCGGCCGGCTGTTCCCTGATGGACGGGGGAGGGAAGATGCCCTGCAGAAAGTTGATGGCGACCTGGGACTCGATGCGCTGCTTGCGGGTATTGAGTCAGCTCCTTTTTTTGCGGACAAGAATGTCATCCTGCTGAACGGTACGAATCTCTTCCGTGACAGCAAGCAGGCGGGCGGCGATACGAAAGAGCTCGACAGCCTCATCCGGCTGCTCGGAGATATGCCGCCCTACAGCTATATTATCTTCATTGCGCCGTATAAGGCCGATAAACGGCGCAAGCTCTATAAGACTGTAGCAAAATACGGCCTTGTGCTCGAGTCGGAAGCCCTGCGCGCCTGGAACATCAACGACTGGCTGCAGGACAAACTGCGTTCCCTGCACAAGGATATGGACCGCGAGGCCTATGCGTATTTTGCCGGCGCGGTCAGCATGATGCAGCAGGTCTCGCTCTCGTACCTTGACCAGGAATTTGACAAGCTCGCGCTGTTCAGCAAAGACCGGCGCATCACGAAAGCAGAGCTCGTTGAGGTTTTTTCGGGGCTGCCGGAGGTCTCCATCTTTGCCCTGCTCGATGCCATCAGCGCACGCGACAGCAAAAAAGCCCTGACGCTTCTGCACCGTCAGCTGGCCGACGGCACGTATTTCACCGTGCTCGTGGCGCTTTTGACGCGTCATGTGCGCCAGTTCTGGCAGGCCAAAGTCCTAATGAAAAAGGGCATTCGCGGCAAAGCGCTCGCGAAGCCCTTAGAGCTCAATCCCTTCATTGCCGAAAAACTCGGGCGTGCGGCCGCAGGTTTTGACGAAGCTATGCTCAAGCGCGCGATGCTCATGCTCATCGACGCGGATTACCTGCTCAAGACGGGGCAGGCCGGCAATGAAGTCTTGGAAGAAACTGTCATTCTCCTTTGCAGGAAGTGACAGACTGTTTATTTTTTCTGGGGGAACGGGGCAAAAATCGTACAGATGGCCGCGATGGGCAGGGTCAGTGACGAGATGAGCAGGGCCGGCGTCAGGCCAATCTGGTCGCCGAGCGCTGCCGTGACGGCCGTGCCGAGGCTGCCGAGGCCGAATGAGAAGCCGAGCATCATGCCCGAAGCCATGCCTTCGCTGCCCGGCATCGCACGCTGGGCCCAGACGAGGGAGCTTGGCTGCGGGGCGAGCAGCAGCGCGCCTGTGAGGAAGAGGGCGATGAGCGAAAGCGGCTCGTTGCCCGGATGCAGGTAGAAGTAGACCGTCGGGAAGATGGCGAGGGCCAGCGAGACGACAATGATGCGCTTATGAGCGATGCGGTCGCCGAGATAGCCACCGATGAGTCCGCCCACGGTGCAGCCGACGAGGAAAAGCGTCAGGAGCGTGCCGGAGAGAAGTCCGGAGTAGCCGTGCGAGACGAGCAGCAGCGGCAGCAGCGTCGACATTGAGACGTGCGTGCAGCAGCGGAAACCCATGGCGATGTTGAGACGCAGAATGGCGGCATTGTGGAAAATTTCGCTGAGATGGAATACCTTGGCCTTCGTCTTGTCGGCCATGGTGGAGAATTTCGTGATGCCGCTCTTGAGGCAGATAAAAGAGAACAGGAAGGCTGGCAGCATGAGCCAGGGCAGGTCGTTCATCGAGAAGCGGTCGAGAAACGCAATGACGATGACCGGTGCTAAAGCGTAGCCAAGGTTGCCGCCGGCGATGTAATATGACATGGAACGTCCCTGACGCTCCGACGGCGCTGTTTTAGCCACGAGCGTAGAGCCGAGCGGATGGAAGCCCGAGACCGAAAGGCCGGTGCAGGCAATGAGTACAAACAGCATGACTTTGGTTGAAATCAGGCCAATCGAGCAGATGCAGACGGCGCCGAACGGAATGACAGGAATCAGTACCTTGCTGAGGTTATGGCGGTCCATGATGTAGCCAAAGACTGGCTGCATCATGTTGCTGGTGACGGACAGCACCATGACCAGAAGGCCGCTGAGTGTCAGGGAGATGCCGAGCTGCGGCATGATGATCGGCAGAAGGATGGGCAGGAAGTTGCAGTAGAAATCATTGAGGAAATGGCCGGTGCTGAGAAGCAGCGTACCGTCTTTCTGCTCAGTCAGCTGGATATTTTCGGTTAGTTCGGTTGACATGAAAAAGTCCCCTTTATGCGATACGCAGGATTATCTTTGGCCGCCCATGGCTGCAAGCAACCGTTTGATGGGCAGCAGGCGCAGGATGATGCAGCAGATGAGAAATTCTGGAATGAGATAACTGGCATTGAATACGAAAGAATAGACGAACGGGCTCATGCCGGCCGGCGCATATGAGGCAAAGAAGACGACACCGGAGATGAGATGGCAGCAGAAGCGCGCGAGAAATGCTAGCGCTGTGCCGCGGTAAATATGTTCGCGCCAGAGGCCGGCAAGGCCCATGGCCATATACGGCAGCGGGTAGTCAAACAGCACCTGTACCGGATGGACAATGAAAGGGTCCTGGATGATATTGATGAGGCCGTAAAGGAAGCCGGCAAGTGCGCCGATGCCAGGTCCGTAGCGGTAAGAGAGCAACAAAAGCGGCACCATGGCACCGAGCGTCACGCTGCCGCCCTGCGGCATATGGAACAGGCGAATCTGATGCAGCACGATAGTCAGGGCGAGCATCAGGGCGATATCGATGAGTGTGCGTGTGCTCATTTTGATATGCTTTGTGTATAATCCGCCTAGAATCAACACAAATGTGCCAAGCATAGCAAAGCCAGCTGTTGGCGATGCAAGAAGTTCAGACATAAAACCACTTCTTTCCACATAAAATCAGGCCGGCAACATTGCCCAGGCCGACTCTCATTGTAACAAATGTTACTGCAAAATACAAGGCATCATGATAGGCTAAGCCTATAAAACAGGAGGCTGATATACATGGGAAAATGGGCCGTCATCTATTCGTCGGTTACAGGAAATACGAAAAAAATTGCCGAGGCTATTGCAGAGCAGGCGGGGGACGCCGATATTTTCCGCGTGCAGGATGCGCCGGAAGACCTTTCGGGCTATGAGGTCGTGGCTATTGGCTATTGGCTGCGCCTTGGCCAGCCGGACCCACTGATGCTCAAGTATCTGCCGAAGGTGCACGATGCCCAGGTCGTCCTGTTCCAGACGCACGGCACGGCCCCGACGAGTGAGCACGCCATTACGAGTTTTGCCCGCGCCGGTTACTTCCTCGGTCCTGACTGTACGATCCTCGGGACGTTCGGCTGCCGCGGCAAAATCAATCCGGCCATGCTCAAGAAGCGTCAGAATGCCGGCCCCGATGACCCGCACGGCGGCCCGAAGAGCGTGGAGCGCTGGAAACTTGCAGCCTCGCACCCCGACGCGCAGGATGTTGCAGATGCGAAGGACCTCGTCGAACGCATGAAGCACAAGATGGTCATGCGCCAGCGCTTCCTCGCCAAGAAAGCCGCGAAGCTCGCAGCCCTGCAGAAAAATAAGTAACCTATATAAATGTATCGTGAAAGTCAGATTTTCTTCGTTCAGCTGCAGAATCTGACTTTTATTATATTTTGATTGATGTATTGTCTAGCGGGTAGGAATGTGTTACGATAGTCCATGTTAACTGCATGCGCAGCAGTATAAGATAGAAAATAACATTTTGTTTTACAGAAAGAGGTACTCGATTGAGCGTAGAGAGAACGGGAACAACTGCCGAGCTTATGGATCTCATGCCTTGTGCCGTTGCCCTGCTGCGGCTCTATGGCTGCCGGAACGAAGCAGAGTTTGCTGAGCTGACGGGTAATTCGTTTCGCGGCATGGTCCTGCCGGATGATTATCGTCCCCTCTCTGTCATGACACAGGAAATCAGCGGACCGCTGTTGACCGGAAAAGATGTGCTGCTGGATTATCGGTACATTTCCTTCTGTATCCGTACAAGGCAGGGACGCGTCCTGCACGTGGAGGGTTCGGCGCGGCTGAACTGCTGCAGGGACGGCAGCATCTGGTCCGTCCTGCTCGTTGATATCCATACGCGTTACATGGCTATGGAGCGCGATGCCCTGATATTCTTTACAAAGGTGGAGGAACTGGCCAAAGCCGATACGCAGGCTGGGGCATTGGGCTAGAGGGCGGTCATCTACCTCAATCTGACGAATTTCAAGCGCTACAACGCTTCTTACGGGATTGAGCAGGGCGATGACTGCCTGCGCCGGCTGGCAGCTCTTCTTAGGAAGTATTTTCCTGACTGTCCTTTGGCGCGCATGTCCTCGGATATCTTTGTCGGGCTGGTGCCGGCGGCAGACCTCACGAGCCGCCTCACGGAGCTGGCCGGAGAGGTCGATGCGTATCTCAGGAGCGATGGCATCCGCCTTTGTGCGGGCATCCGCTATTTCAGCCCGCAGGAGCGCACGTCGGCCAATGTCGCCTGTGACCAGGCCAAGGCAGCCTGCGGTATCTTTTGGGCCTGCATCTGCCGACCGGACAGACGCAGAACGCGGCGGAGATTCTGCCTGACGGTCTGGAGAGCCTTGATTATGTGCACCGCGGCTGGGAAGTATCGCCGGGGGTGGCTTTTACCTATCATTACACGTCGGCAGACAGCCTGACCACGCAGCTTGACGTTGCCTTTGGCAGTCCGTATGACGCGCCTGACTTTTACGGCTGGCAGCTGCAGGTGCATCCTGACCTTTTTTATTATGTGCGGGCGGCCTATATGGAGACTGGAGGCCTGCACATCGAGACTGTGCGGTACCTGCTGCAGCAGGATACAAGGCGCTGGCAGGTGAGCGTTGGCATGCAGCAGAGGCGTGGGTCTACGATGACCTGCAGCAGCTGGCCAGTGCCGGGCTTTTGACGTTGCCGGCGAAAGACCTGCATACGATGAGCCGCGCGGAGCTGGCTGCACTCGTGAATCAGGCACTCGACCATGTGGAGACGTATCAGGGCGTGTTACAGGGCGATGCTTATGGCCGGGGGATAAAATTCTTGGTAGAGGACAAGGTCCAGCTGGGTCTCGCGAAGGAGCAGATGGGAAGCGGCGGGCAGGATATTCCGCCAGCGTGAAAGGGAAGCAAGGCGTGATACGGATGCCCTCGCGCGTCAGTCACTACGCGGAGTCAATCGTCTTGAAGTCATGAATCCTTTGAAGCAGAAGGCTGAGGCCAGCCAGACGCGCCTGCAGGGAGGCACGCTATTCCTACACACTGAGCAAGGACTGGCTGTTCAATCTTGAGTATTATCATCTCTGGGATCTTGACGGACACAAGGCCAGCAATACCATCTGGGGTTCTTTGACGACGTATTTCAAGAATTATTCCGACTAAAACATATTATAGATATAAAAATATAAATATAAGGGAAGATGAGAGCTATGGATATCGGGAACAGACTAAAAGAGCACAGGACCTCACTGGCTGTTGTGGGACTCGGCTATGTCGGACTGCCTTTGGCCGTGGCGTTTGCACGTCATTTTTCGGTGATTGGCTTTGATGCGAACGAAGAAAAAATCGCTGCGTATCGGGAAGGCCATGATGTCACCGAGGAAGTCGGTGATGAGGCCCTGCAGAAAGCAGAGATAGAGTATTCGGCAGATGCTGCTGTTCTGTGCCGGGCCTTGTTTATCATCGTGGCCGTGCCGACGCCGGTACACGCGGACAAGACGCCGGACCTCGGTCCTGTCAGGGCTGCAAGTCACAGCGTGGGCCGTTACCTGCAGAAAGGCAGTATTGTCGTCTATGAGTCGACGGTCTATCCGGGGGATAAGCACCATCGTGTTTGGCCGAGGTGACGAAAATTGTCTCGGGCTGCGATGAAGAAACGCTTGACGCCGTGGCCTCGGTTTACCAGCTGGCAGCGCCATCGCTTTTCCGTGCTTCGTCCATCAAGATGGCAGAGGCGGCTAAGCTCGTGGAAAATGCGCAGCGCGATGTTTACGAGGACAAACTCGGCTATGTGCTGTCGGTCTACGTGCTCATGCATGCCAATACGGGGCGTTTCGGCAATAACCGCGAGGTCAGCGATACCAATGAACGCTGGATTTGCGACCTGTTCGCGATGAATTTCAACCGCGAGGGCTACTGCTTCAACCAGAGAAACAGCAGCATCTATGACCTCACGCGCATGCAGCCGCAGCCGTATTGGCCAGTCAATCATCTGCTCATGCGCATCAAATACGATATCAATCAGCCCATCACGTTCGAGAAAGGCGAGAAACGCCATCAGGAGGACTGGGAGAACACTAAAGGTGCGGCAGAAATTAAAGAAGAAAAGTACATTCTGACGACCCTGCCGGAAGGGGAAGTTCTTTCCCGTCTCAACTCCAAAAAGGATTTCCGCGATGCGCGCGAGCTCTACCGCGAAAAAATAGCCGTGATTCTCGGCCAGAAGATTCCTTCGAAAGAAGAGATGAAACGCGAAGCCGAAGTAACGGAGAACGAGGCCTTTGCCCGCTATGCCGATTCACCGGCCGAAGCCAAGGAATATCTCGCCCGTGCGGAATACCGCAAACAGCAGCCGGCGGCCTCGGTGGAAGACGGTGCGGAGCCGGATACGGAGATGACGAGCTTCCATGAACGCAGCTCGCATGATATCGACATCGCCTTCAAGGATGACGCGCTGACGGTGACCGTCGATGGCAAGCCGGCCGTTGAGGACCTGTCTCTTGGCAACACGCAGCGCGGCGGCATTCTGCTCGGCGCCGACTGGAAGTCCGATGCCTGGAGCCAGCGCAATCTTGCCGATGATGTCTATGACGGTGTCTTTGACAAATTCACGGTGCTCTCGAATCCGGGCAAAGATGAAAAAGACGAGAAAGTCCTGTTCACGATGCAGTATACGGGTCTTGAGCACTACGAGCACCGCGCCAAAGCAAAGAAATCTGGGAGGCCATCTTGAAATGGTTTCTGACTTATCTGTAAGGAGAACCGTCTTATATGAAGCTACATAAAAAAGTCAAGAGGAGCCTGGTACTGGCGCTGACTGCTGCAGAACTCAGCTGTGCAGGGGCCGAGCCGGTAAAATCGGGGCCTCATCCCGATGTGCGTTTATCTGCCTGGACGACGTACTGGGATGCCGAGGCTGGCAGCAAAGATTATAAGGACGTGCATCGCCATCTGGCAGGGCTCAGTGCCTTTGCCGCTTACCAGAGGAAGTCCGGTCGGCCCTTGCCCGCAACGAAGGCCATCAGGCGGAGAAATGGCGCTTGGTGCCCTCGACGCGCCCTGCGGTGATTTTCACGTTTGGCGGTCTGAGTAAGAAGGAGCTGCTGAAGCATGTGCTCGATGATATGAAGGCTGAGGGGATGCACGGCATCTTTTTTGTGACGGAGCGCGAACTTAAGCGCAATAAGGAAAATATCCGCCTTGTGCAGGATTATGGGCAGGATTTGGGCATCGGCCTGACTTCGCTGCAGGGCGGTACAGCTGCGGACTACGCCGCGCAGACCATCCATGATGCCTATACGGTCGAATCGATTCAGGACGTACTCAATGATATGGCACACCGCTATACGTATCCGGTCAATGCTATGGACCTGCCCATCGAGATGCAGCCGGGCTACGGCAGCGGCGAAATCACGAATAAGAATTTCCAGCAGGAATTCCTCAAACGCTATATCGGCGCGTCTGAGGTCAGTCAGGACGACCGTATGTACGGTTTTACGGCACGGGAGATGACCTTGGCGGATAAGACGGGGCTTGTAAAGACTGCGGCGCCGCAGACTGTCTTCCTGACATTTGATGACTGGGGAAGTGACGATTCCATCAATAAACTCCTGTACGTTTTACGCAAACATCAGGTACACGCGACCTTCTTCGTTATCACGAAGAACATGGTCAACAACCCGAATCTGCTGCGTGCCATCGTCGCCGATGGCAATGAAGTCGGCAGTCATACCGACCATCATGTGCCGATGCTGACTGTTGATGAAAAAGGGCACAGCCATCCGACTGAGGATGCCAGCACCTATCGTGAAAATGTCAGCTCATCCTATACAAAGCTGCTGCATGCTGTTGGCGATATGAAGATAGAAAATGGCCGCCGCCGCGGACTTACTCGTCTCCTGCGCCCGCCGTATGCCCTTGACCTGCTGCTGACGAAGAATGAGCAGCGTCCCGACGGCGACCCGAAGAAATTCAAGGTCGGCCTGCTCGGCGACTATTTGACAGGCAATTATGACCAGCGCATGAAGACGCCGAAGGATATGCGCGAGAAAGAGATTGATTTTTAAGAGCTGAAATCAAAATAACCTTTTCCTCTCAGGAAGGAACGTGACGCGTTTCTCCCTAAGTATGGAAAAGGTTATTTTTGTTCATTTCCTTCCTATAATATATAGAAGGAAGTTATTGTGTTAATGACAATCAGGCATTTTCGCGTTTCTTTGTCAGGTAGGCATCCATGGCCTTGGCCACGTGTTTGGCATCCTTGACGACTTGCACGACATTGGCCGGTCCGAGGACGACGTCGCCGCCGGAGAAGACGCCTTCGCGCGTTGTCGCGCCGTTTTCGTCAACTTCGACGAGGCCGCGTTCGTTGACTTCAAGGCCCGTTGTCGAGCGGACAATTTTGTCTTTCGGTCCCTGACTGACGGCAATGATGGTGCTGTCGGCCTCGTACAGGTGCGGCTCATCTTCACTGATGAGCCTGCCTTCTTCATCGAAATGACGTTCATAGAGCATCGGGCCGTTCTTGGTGATGGCCGCTACGCCTTTGCAGAATTCGAATTCGACGCCGTCGGCCTGTGCGTATTCGCATTCGCGGATGCTTGCGCGGACTTCATTGCGGCGCGCATAAATCGTGACGAAGCGGCTGCCCTTGCGGATGGCCGTGCGGGCGGCGTCCATGGCCGAGTTGCCCGAGCCGATGACGGCGACGCGGTCACCGAGATGATAGACATCGGGGTTCTGCAGGTAGTCGACGGCATAGTGGCAGTTGCCGAGGCTTTCCCCGCGCACGCCGAGTCCGCGCGGACGCCAGACGCCGGAACCGATGAACACGGCATCGTAGCCATCGGCAAACAGGGTGTCGAGCGTCAGCACGCCGCCAATCGAAGTGTTCGGGCGGATGTGGATGCCGAGCTCGACGAGTTTTTCCTGATAGCGGTTGAGAATCTCGAGCGGCAGACGGAACGACGGGATGCCGTAGCGCATCATGCCGCCGAGTTTGCTCTTGCGCTCGAAAATCGTCACGTCGTAGCCGAGCTGGGCGAGCTTGACGCTGACCGTGATGCCGGCAGGGCCCGAGCCGATGACGGCGACATTCTGTCCCTTCGGCGGCTCATGCTTCATGACGACTTTGTCGAGGTAGATATCCGAAATATAATGCTCGATGCTCGAAATCTGCACCGGAGCACCTTTGCGTCCCTGAATGCAGTTGCCCTCGCACTGCTTCTCATGGTCGCAGACGAGTGAGCAAACGATGCTCATCGGATTGTTGATGAATAGCATTTCGCCGGCTTCGTTGATCTTGCCATCGAGGAAGAGGCGGATCATTTCAGGAATATTGGTCTGCGCCGGGCAACCTTTTAAGCGGCACAGCGGTTTTTTGCATTGGAGGCAGCGGCGTGCCTCATTGATGACATGGACAGCCATGTACGATCACCTGTTCTTTCCCTTGTTTCATTCCCCTCATGAGGAATTTTACCTATATCTCTTATTGTTCTTATTGTACCCGAAAGTTTGCTGTCAGACAAGTTTTGCTTAAATTCGCAAGATTGCAACATTACAAAAATTTTTCACGGGCGTTATTGACAATAAAAAATACTAATGGTATGATTACAACGTAATGCGCATACTGCAAAAAATACGGGTGTGTCAAGAGTTTTGTGTAAATCGATTCAATAAGCAACATCGTATTGCTG
>USAK01000005.1 GCA_900552565.1 uncultured Selenomonas sp.
GGGGCATAAAGTAGATTCATGCAATACCGATTTACACAAACTATTTTACACTCCCCTTTTTAGTCAAGAAATCAGTGGTGTATGTTTTTTGCAAAAGCGCATCATCGATATATTTTTCATTCCGCAGAATTTTATTGATGGTGCTGTCATACCATCTTTTTCGGCCAGCTCCGGTGAGTATGCCATCCGCTTCCAGATGTTCAGCTATTTTTTTCATGCTGTAGCCTTCCAGGTATTCACGGTAGATGCGTTTGACGACTTCCGCTTGCTTTGGCTCAATGATGAGATTGCCATTTTCGTCTTTCGTATAGCCGAGGAAATGGTTGTGGCTGACTTGCACCTTGCCTTGCTGATAGCGATACTGCAGGCCAAGCTTTACGTTCTTGGAAAGAGATTCTGATTCCTGTTGTGCAAGGCTGGCCATGATGGTAATCAGTACTTCGCCCTTTGAATCCATGGTGTTGATGGATTCCTTTTCGAAGAAAATAGGAATGTTTCTTTCTTTGAGCTGCCGGATATACTTCAGGCAGTCAAGCGTATTGCGGGCAAAGCGGCTGATGGATTTTGTGATAACCATGTCGATATTGCCGTTCATGCATTTTTTAATCATGCGATTGAACTCATCGCGTTTTTTGGTATTGGTACCGGAAATGCCGTCGTCAGCGAAAATTCCTGCAAGAAGCCAGCCGGAATGATTCGTTATATATTCCTTATAATGAGAAACCTGAGTTTCATAACTTGATTCCTGGTCTTCAGAATCGGTGCTGACCCGGCAATAGGCTGCGACGCGCAGTTTCTTTGTCTCCTTTTTCGTTGCGTTATTTCCCTGGTTCTTTCTGGCAGGAATGATTACGACTTTTCTCATTGAACTCCCTCGCGTTCAATTAGACTGTAGAGATATTCTGCCTGCTGTTTTGGATTTTCATAATGGTGAAATGCTTTATGCCAATGAAAAGAAGTGGCAGCCGCTTTTGACCGCATCTTCTTTTGCAAATTCAGCCGGCCCAGAGAAGCCGCACGACGCTGACGTTCCTCTTCAGCCTGGTCAAATATATCTTTACTGATGATGGCGGGATAAAATGCGTCACCTATGTAACGCTTGTTTTTCATCAAAAGCTTAGCCGAAGTATGAGGGATATTCATTCCTGCCTTGCGGGCGGCTAGTCCATCGAGGAGTTCGGCTACGTAGAACCGATTATCGTCTGTGGCGATGCGACGCTGCCGGAAACCTATGAACGGCTGATGGCCGGGAAAAAGGCCAACATGGTGCTGACGGATCCGCCCTATAACGTCGATGTGGAAGAAACAGCTGGCAAGATCAAGAACGATAACATGCCGGACGATAAGTTCTACCAGTTCCTCTTTGCGGCCTTCGTCAATATGGAACAGAACATGGAGCAGGATGCTTCCATCTATGTATTCCACGCAGATACCCAGGGGCTGAACTTCCGCAAGGCATTCAAGGACGCGGGCTTCTACCTGTCCGGCTGCTGCATCTGGAAGAAGGACGCCCTGGTGCTGGGGCGCAGCCCGTACCAGTGGCAGCATGAACCGTGCCTCTTTGGCTGGAAGCTGAACGGAAAGCACCAGTGGTATTCTGATCGTAAGCAGACGACCATCTGGGACTACGACCGGCCGAAAGCCAGCAAGGAACATCCGACTATGAAGCCTGTAGCTCTCATGGCCTATCCTATACAGAATTCCTCTATGAGCCACTGCATCATCCTGGACCCGTTCCTCGGTTCCGGTTCTACGCTCATGGCCTGCCAGCAGACGGGCCGCATCTGTTACGGCATCGAGCTGGACGAGAAATTCGTCGATGTCATCGTGAAGCGGTATATCAGCGAGTGCGGGAGTGAAGGCGTGTTTGTACTGCGTGGGAATGAGAAAATTACTTATGATAAAGTACAAAAATGACTTGCTATTATCGGCGTTCAGAGTGATATATGTACTAGCAAAACAAGGAGGTACATAGACCATGACAATCCAGACGAACCTGAACGACCGCAAGGAACTGGCTAGAAGGCTGATTCCATTCAACCATAACGAAAAGCTCCGCTATACGGGGACGCCGGCCTTTGCCTACGAAGGGCGGGGGTTCCGCATCCCTCGCAGCGGCGATATCGAATGCGATGATGAAAAGACAGAAGCCGCCATTACGGCTTTCCTGCAGGAAGCAGGCATCCTTCCGCAGCCGGAACCGGCAGAAGGAACGGAACCCGAAGTGCCGCAAGAGCCGCTGGCGCAGGATGAAACGCCAGGATCGGACGCACTGCCGCATCCGGACAGGATGGAAATCAAGGTTCCCATTGATGGCATGGACGGTGCGCAACTCCGCAACCTGGTCTTCATGCTCCACGCCCAGCAGTACCTGCTGAACCGGGCGGCAGGACATGAAAACATCCATGTGCCGGAAAGGCTGGTGGAAGACTTGAAAGAATAACCTGGTACCGACCAGACTTCCTTCTTTGCCATCTATCAGAACTATCGCAAGGAATCTCGAGGCAGTGGAAGAACTGACAAAGCGGTTCCCCGACACGCAGATCGTCTTCATCGAGAGCGGCGGCGACAACCTTTCGGCGACGTTCAGTCCGGAACTGGCCGACGCCACGATCTTTGTCATCGATGTATCAGAAGGAGACAAGATCCCGCGCAAGGGCGGTCCCGGCATCACGCGGTCCGACCTGCTCGTCATCAACAAAAAAGACCTCGCACCGTATGTCGGGGCCGACCTCGGCGTCATGGATCGCGATTCCAAGAAGATGCGCGGCTCGCGGCCGTTCCTGTTCACGAATCTCATGAAGAAAGAGGGCGTGCCTGAGATCATCGCCTGGATACGCCACAATGTCCTGCTGGAAGACAGCCAGGGGCCTCACGATGGGAAGGATGGAAGATGACACAGACCAATCCGTTCGGCAAGGTCTCGGAATTATCGCTGGTGGTTGCACCGGGCAAGATGCGCCATCTCTCCTTCACGGCCCCGTTCAAAGTCCTGCATCCCTTCCGTCAGGACGGCTTCCTGCAGATCATGGTCGTCAAGGTATCGGCAGGCCTCATGGCGGGGGGCGAGGCTGTCCGTGAGGGCAGGGTCACGGTCGGCCGTGACGCGACGCTGTTCTATGCGCCGCTGCCCGTCCTGCCCTTTGCCGACTCCGCGTTCCGCAGCGCGTTCGCCATCGAGCTGGCCGACGAGACGAGCCGCTTGTTCTACTCCGACATACTGGCCTGCGGCCGCGCCGCCCGCGGGGAGCGCTTTGCCTATCGCCTCTATCGTTCCCGCGTGTACATCACATCGGGCGGCATCCTGCTCTACGCCGACAATTTCCGCTTTGCACCGCAGGAGGACGGCGCAGACTGCGAGGGCTTTATCCAGTATGAGGGATACACGCATCTCGGCAACTACGTGCTCTGCCACTTCCCCGTGCGTGAGGAAGACCTGCGCGCCTGTTTCCGGCCGATACTCGATGTGCATGACTGCCAGGCAGGTCTGACGCGCTTCGGTGAAACGAATATTTGCCTCAAGGTGCTCGCAAATGGCAGTGAGATGCTCGTCGCACTGCAAGCACGCATCAAGGATTTCCTGCGCTGCGCATGATGAAGGCCTGTTGGTAAGCGGATACAGATGGCGTATAATAAGGAAAAATGTATTTTGCTAGGAAAACAGGAGAGTAGATTATGGAAATGAACGATGAGCCGAGCAGGCTGTGGCGTATAAACATGGAGATTGCAATTGTGTGCAGGCCGTGCTGCTGGCATTTGCGGATGAACTCGGAAGACCGAAGGAAGAGCTCCGGGCGCTTGGCTAGGGCTTCGGCATGGGCATGGGCTGCGCGGAGGCGACGTGCGGGGCACTCTGCGGCGCGAGCATGGTCATGGGCCTCTGCAACAAGAGCGGCAGGCTGACGGCGGCCATCATGCGCGAGATCCTGCACGAATTCCAGGAAAAAGCCGGTGCCACAGTCTGCAAGGACCTCAAGGGCATCGAGACCGGCAGGATGCTCTGCTCCTGTGACGACTGCGTGCGCTATGCCGTGCGCGCGGCATAGCAGCGTCTTGGATGAGATTTCCTGCTGCGGCAGATTGACAATAGGGACGTCGGTCTGCTATACTGATGTTACAAGCGAATAGCGAAGGGGAGTAACCTCTTTGGTTTGCCGTCAACAAGCATGCCGTACAAGCGGCTGGTGGCAGCGTTACGGATGTAATAGGTGAGACTTTCGCATGATACCCGGTTCCCGGATACCATGCGGAAGTCTCTTTTTGTTTATGGTTGGATTGAGAAAGGAATCAATGATATGGAAATGGAACTTTTATCGATGCAATTCCTGATGGCGCTCGGCACGATCGTCCTGATGGACTTGTTGCTCGGCGGCGATAATGCTGTTGTCATCGCGATGGCGGCGAACAAACTGCCGGAGAATCTGCGTAAGAAGGCGATTCTCATCGGCACGGCCGGTGCCGTCATCATCCGCCTCGTCATGACGCTCGTGGCGGTATGGCTCTTGACTATCCCGTATCTGCAGGCAATCGGCGGCCTGATCCTCCTGCCGATTGCCGTGAAGCTGCTCGTGCCGGAGAAGAAGGACGAGCACGTTGAGGCGTCGGACAGCCTGATGGGTGCCGTGAAGACCATCATCATCGCCGATGCCGCGATGGGCGTCGACAATGTGCTGGCCATTGCCGGTGCATCGCATGGCAGTTTCGTGCTCGTTGTCTTCGGCTTCCTTATCAGCATCCCCATCATCGTGGGCGGCAGCACGCTCATCGGCAAGATCATGGACCGCTTCCCCGTCGTGCTCTATGCGGGTGCAGGCCTCTTAGGCTGGACGGCTGGCTCCATGATTGCCCACGACAAGATCCTCGGCACGATGATCACGAGCGCCGTCGGCGACTGGGCAGCCATTGCCATCCAGGCTGTCCTCGCCGCAGGCGTCATCCTCACCGGCTTCTGCATGAGCCGCCGCGCCAAGAGCCAGACGGCTTGAGCCTAGAGAAAAAACCTGCCCTCACCTTGATGGTGAAGGCAGGTTTTTTTATGGCCAGGCGATGCCGTCGCCGTAGAAGTCACTGGGATGATCTGCAGTCTGGACGGTCATGAGGACAGGCATATCGACCTGTGCGGCAATCCACTTCTGCAAGCGGTCGGCTTCTTCTGGGCGGAGCGGCTCTTTGACGATGACTTCGACCATGAAGCGCTTGTGGTCCACTTTGTTCTCCGTTTTTGGCTGATCCTTCTGGGGCGTTACGGATGTCAATGTGCCGCCCTGGATGGACAGGACCTTGGGGAAGAGAAGGGGGGCCTGCTGGGCGAGGAGCTCGATGGTCTGCTGGTCTGCGCTCGCGCGCTTGTAGGCCGGGTAATACTGCGCGGAGAGGTTCTTGTAGGAGACTTCCTTTTCGGAAGTGCTCTGCTTCTCGAGCCGCGCATTGATGAGGTTCTGGACTTGCTCGCGGTCGAGTTCGCGCTGCCCCTGAATGACGACGAGCTCGAGGTCTTGGAGCCTGTTGCGCGCGTGCAGTTCGTCCTGAAGGGCATCAATCTCTTTCTCGGTCAGCAGCGTGCCCACGAGATCGACGGTGAGGACGTGGTCCTTTACGGTGTAGGAGACGACACTCGTCGTCTGGAAGTCCATGTCCTCGCTGATGAAGCTCTTAACCTGCATGTCGCGCAGATTCTCCTCGACCATCTGATAGGCGAGATAGATGCTCGGCGCCGTGATCAAGATGCCGAGAGCCGCCAGGATGATTCGCTGCCGCTGGAATTGTGAGGCTGCGACATCACCATGCGATGGGACGCCGAGGACTTTGAAGACGAGGAAGGCTGCGAGTGCGATGAAGAAGGCATTGATGAAAAAGAGGTACATCGCGCCGAGAAAGAAGGGAGAATGGCCAGATGCCAGCCCGTATCCGGCTGTGCAGAGCGGAGGCATCAGAGCGGTAGCGATGGCTACGCCGGGGATGACATTGCTCTTTTCCTGACGCGTATTGCCGACGGCCCCTGCAATGCCGCCACACAGGGCGACGATGACATCCCAGATGGTAGGCGAGGTGCGTGCCAGAAGCTCGTCCGTCGAGTAGGCCAGCGGCGAGATGGCGAAGTAGAGGGAGGCCGTCAGGATGGCGAATCCCACCTGGAAGGCGAGCTTGATCATGGACTGACGGATGAAGTGCACATCGTATGTGGCCATGCCGTACCCGATGGCCACGATCCCGCCCATGAGCGGGGAGATCAGCATGGCGCCGATGATGACGGCGACGCTGTTCATGTTCAGGCCGACACAGGCAATCATGATGGCCATGACGAGGACGATGAGATTCGTCCCCGATACCGTCGCATCCGCAAGGATGCGCTGGTTGATTTCTTGGATGGAGGCGGCGCCTCCCTTTAGATTGAATAGATCACGCCACATCATTTTCTCACATCACCTTTCACAGGAGAGATTACGTCTCATCGTTCTTCTTGTCGAATAGGTACAGATTATGCTTGCTGTTGGCAATCATGCGGATATAGCGCTCGTACTGGCGCAGGACATCGGTCAGCAGTTCCTCGCGGCGCATGTACTTGAGGCTGTAGCCGCGCCTGCCGTCGGCAAAGTAGCAGACCGGCTCGAAGTCATCTACCGTATCCATCTTCGGGAGGAGGCTGGAGGAGACGACCATCTTGGAGACGGCGTGTTCCTTGCAGCCGACACCGTAAAGGAAGTCGCGGAGACGGCCGCTCTCGACGATGAGTTCGCAGTACGGGAGCCCGTCTTCTTCACCGCTGCGGATCTGCGCCGCAATCCCGTTCTTCGCGAATTCCGCCTGCAGTTCCTCAAAGGCAGGCTCGGCGACATCGCGCAGGAAGGCGCGCACATCCTCGAGTTTTCCCGTGGAGACGACTTTTTTCAGACGCGCCTGCCAGTGCTTGCCGTCCCAGTAGGCCGTGCTCTTGGAGAGATTCCGGCTGAAATACGAGTCATCTACCCAGAGGCCGCGCAGCAGGCAGAAGGCCATGACGACCATGATGAGGGAGAACGGCAGTGCCATGATGACTGTCATAGTCTGTAATGCTTCAAGCCCGCCGGAGTAGAGCAGGCCGATGGCCAGTATGGCGAGCATGCTTCCCCAGAGGATGCTCTGCCATTTCGGGAAGGTGCTCTTACCCTGTGAGGCGATGGAGTTGATGACGAATATGCCGGAATCAGCCGACGTGATGAAGAAGATCGCGATGACCAGGATGGCTGTCAGCGATGTGATGGCAGGAAGCGGCAGCTGGTTGAGGAACAGGAATAAGAGGCGGTCTGTTTCAGCAGCTGCCTGTGTCAGCATGCCTGCTGTCTGTGCATCCATCCAGATGGCTCCGTTGCCGAAGACGGTCATCCAGAGCAGGTTGAAGACAGTTGGGATCAGCAGGACACAGACGACGAATTCGCGGATCGTGCGCCCGCGGGAAATCTTGGCGATGAACAGGCCGACGAACGGTGCCCAGGAAATCCACCAGGCCCAGTACAGGATGGTCCAGCTCGTGAACCACTCTTCTTTGGTGCTCTCATAGGCAAAGGTGCGAAAGGACAGCTCTACGATGTGCGTCAAGTAGTAGCCGATGTTCTCGGTAAAGGCAGCCAGGATGTAGACGGTCGGCCCTGTCAGCAGCACGAAGAGCATGAGGGAGATGGCTAGGATCAGATTGCCCTGACTCAGGTAGCGGACCCCTTTGCCGACGCCGGAGATCGAGGACAAGACGGCAGCTCCGATGGACAGCAGGATGATGAAGACAAGGCTCTGGAAGGATGCACCAGGCATCGCTCCGATTTCCCGGAGTCCGGCATGGAGCTGCATGGCACCGAAGCCGAGCGTGGTCGTCAGGCCAAAGATCGTAGCGCAGAGTGCCAGGATGTCGATGACCGTGCCCGGCGTGCTGTAGATCCGATGCTTGAGCAGGGGGTAGAAGCCAGAACGGATGGTCACCGGCAGACGGTAACGGAAGCCGAAATAAGCCAGAGAGAGGCCGACGATCCCGTAGATTGCCCAAGCGTGGATTCCCCAGTGGAACAGCGTGTTGAGCATGGCCTCCTTTGTCTGCACGACAGGCGAGGCCATGCTGTGAAGTGGCGCCGACAGATGCGAGATCGGCTCTGCCACGCCGAAATACATCAGGCCGATGCCCATGCCAGCAGAAAAAAGCATGCAGAGCCAGGAGAAGAATGAATACTCAGGCTCCTCGTCATCGTCGCCCAAGCGGATATCACCGAGCTTGCCGAGGCAGAGCACGACGAGGAACAGAAAGAAGAAGGCCACGCTGAGAATGTAGATCCAGCTGAAGGAGTTGAACAGTTCCTGCTTGAGGAAGGTCAGGACGGCCTTCGCGCCCTCAGGCACCACGATGCATCCTAGTGCAACTGATGCAATGATGATAAGACTCGGTATAACGATATTTTTCTGTAAATTTGTCCGATACAATAAAAAGCCCCCTTATAAAGAAATAGACGGAGCCTGTCGGTGAACAGACTCCGCCTTGTAATCCAATATGTTTTTTCTATTATATCAGATTTACAGGTTAAATGCAAATTCCCACATCCATCGGATACACTGTACTGGTTTGATGTCTTGGTTTTTTATCCCCGATGTGATAGACTTCGGTATGAGATAGATCCAAGTGATCGTATTTTGGGAGGGTGACGATGAAAAAGGTGCGGATTACGGTGATGCGCAAGGCCTGCTATGAGGATCTTATGGCAAAATACGAGAATCCGATGGAGGATGCCTGCGCGATGGAGGAAGGGCAGGTATTCATCGCGAATGGCTGGCAGCGGCCGGAAGGGCTCTGCGAGAGTGCCTGGGAGACGATGTCGCCGTTCGTCATGGGACTTGCGCACGGTGCGGAAGATTTCTATGAGGGATGGATGAAGAATCCCCGTTCCGCGATGCTTTCGTGCAACGATGGCTTTCGCCCGGTGAGCTTCCTGTTGGAAGCATTGGATGAAGACGCTGAGAAATGAGAGATAGATATATGGAACATCTTTCCTGGCCGGACGGCAGGCAGCGCTGCTTCTGGGCCAATCCAAAGAATGAACGCTATGTCCGCTATCACGACGAGGAATGGGGCAGGCCTGTGCATGACGACGGAAAGCTCTTTGAGATGCTGCTCTTAGAATGCTTCCAGGCCGGTCTTTCGTGGGAATGCATGCTCAACAAGCGCGAGGGGTTCCGACGCGCTTTCGCAGACTTCCATCTGGAAAAGGTCTGTGCATTTACGGCAATGGATGTCGAGCGACTGATGCAGGATGATGCCATCATCCGCCATCGCCGCAAGATCGAGGCGGCCGTAGGGAATGCGCGCGTTTTCCGGGAAATCCAGCGGGAGTATGGTAGCTTTGACTGCTATCTCTGGCGGTGGACGGAAGGAAAAACTGTGCACGAGTGCGGCCTGATTACCTCTCCGCTATCCGATGCCTTGGCCAAAGACTTAAAGAAGCGCGGCATGAAGTTCGTCGGCTCGACCACGATCTACTCGTACCTGCAGGCCGTCGGCGTCATCGAGTCACATGAACCCGGCTGCTTTCTTTCCGGAACCTGTCTTTCGGTATGAGCTGCATGACGGGGAGAGAATTTTGCATGAGGATGGAGATTGTTCTCCGGGTGTGGGAGAATCTATAGGTAATCCATACAATGTCATGTATTTGTGAAGGGGAATCATCATGAAGAAAATCAGTACATGCTTACTGACGCTGCTCCTGCTGGTGGCGTCGATCTCGGTCACGCAGGCGGCGGGGCTCAATGAATTGACGGAGACAAAGGTGCAGCTGGAAGACAGCCTGGATGCGGACGGCTTCGCTGCGGCCTACAACAAGATCAGTGCCTACCCGATCGCGGGCGACTTGACGAAGCGCGTGCAGGGGAACTACATCTCGTACTTTGCCGGGATCGATGCGGACACGGTCATGATCCTCAATGCGAACCAGGCCGGCCACCTCTCGAACATCGTCATCGCGCATCACGGTGCCATCAATGCGGCGGAGCAGGAGAAGCTGCGCGTCGTCTTTGACTGCACGCTGACGGCACTGGGCCTCAAGGCTGACGAGAACAATCTCTTCTTTGCAAATCAGGCCTTCGACTGCCTCGCCCTGACGAATGACACTCTGCTGGCCGCCCGCCTGCCGCGTGAGGAGACGCAGCGCACGTGGACGTTCCTCAAGGCGGTCAATCCGGAGAAGCAGGTCACGACGATCCTGATTGAAGCCGTTGTGGACCAGAATCCATGAGCAGCATGCATAGGGGAGAGGAGAAAGAAGCGATGCAGGTGGACTGGTCGCACTTCACGCTGGCTGACTTCCTGGAGCTGCGCTGGCGCCTGCTGAATGACTGGCAGGCTGTCCTTCCGGGCGGCGAGTACTTCGGCCAGGTGCGCATCGGCGATGTCTGCTACGATATCCAGATCGAGTGGCTGACTGAAGATGAGCCGGATACAGGCGATGCATCGGGGATAAAGCAGCGGGCAGCCCTGAGCGAGACGATGATACTGAGGAAGCGGATATCGACGATCTGGAAGACTGGAATGAACTCGGCGATAGCGTCGACGGCATGGAGCTCATGGTCACGATGAGTCCGTTCTTCCCGCATGATGAAGATGAGGCTGAACCGCCCTACGATGAACTCGTACCCGGCATGCCCTACGACACGCAGCACGGCGCGAGCCTTATCGACAGCCGCAGGCATTTCCTGCAGCTGACCTACGAGAGCTTCGTCGAGCTCGTCGAGCGCAGCATACTGGAGATTATCGCCCGCTTCCCGCGCCTCCAAGCCGCGGCCATGCAGCAGACCGGCTTCTGGGACCGCCATGACGCCATCCTCTGCAAGCTGCGGGACCGCGATGAAGAAGGGCGGTGAGGCGTCTTGAACGGGAATCACCTGTCTGAGCGGCTGCGCTCTATCGTCACGGAGGTCCGTTTTGCGCAGGGCCTCTTTGGTGGCTCTGCCTGACGAATGTGACGCAGCTCGTCCAGCTCTATCTGTATGAAGGGAAGTCGCTGCCGGTGGAGGCCGTGACGCTGCTGCTCATGGAAGGGCTGCTGCGCGTGGCGGGGCTCTCGCTCCTGCTGGCGCTTCTCTGCTCGCTTTTGCCGCGCTTTGTGCGGCGCGGGGTCGCAGCGCTCAGTGGCCTTCTCTTTCTGGTCGATGTCTTCTCGCTGACACACTACCGCAGCGTGCTCGATGCGGGCCTCCTGCAGGTCATCCTTGCGACGAACCCGCAGGAGGCGGTCGAGTACATGGTGACGCAGGGCGGCGATATCCTGCCGCTTCTGGCCGTGGCGTTGCTCTTGGCGGGGGCTTTGCTGTTGTATCGGCGAAGAGGTGCTGAGAGGCAGGGACGCTTTGGGATGTGCCTGTCCCGGCCGCAGAGACGGGCGTTCTTTGCAGGGCGCGGGACGAGAGTGCTCTCGCTCGTTTTACTGACACTGTTCGCGGGCTCCGTTTGTCATGCGTTCGCCGATCCGGAAGACAGCCCGGAGAAGCTGCCGTGCAGTCTCTCGGTCGGCCGCCTGGCGGCCAATCTCAAGCAGTCGTACGACGAGAACCGCTCGACGGCCTACATCGACTACGCATTCGCGAGCCACGTTGAGACCGTAGTATTGCTGTCGAAAATTGAGAAATAAACAGGGTGGCAGGAATATATCTGCAGCAATCTGCGGCAGTAACAAGGGCACAGGAGGGAAGGCGGTGCTTATGAAGAAGAAAGAAGACAGCTCCTCTGCATTGCGGTATCGTATGACGCATGCAGAGCTGATGGATCGTATTAAGGGGTTGGAAAGTGAGAAGGGAAGTCCCTGCTGGCGAAGGATTACTGCTGGTGCATCTGGGAGAACAATTCCCGCTGCACGAACTGCGCTTCCTTAAAGACACTGGCGACGAAACAGAAGACAAGCAAGTTTGAATTCATCGATGATGACATGTATCTGCTTGTGGCGAATTATCTGGAAGTCGACGGCCGGCCGTGCGTCCTCGAGAATATCCTGCATCTCGATGATGAGACACTCATCGGGGCATATGGCAGGAGATGCTGCTCTGCGGCAGGTGGCACAGGTTGTCTCTTCGTGCACGCGCAGGACCGATATTTTTCTGCGCTATGGCGGTGATGAATTCCTGCTGGCCTTTGAGGATATTCCGCAGGACGTATTCATGCGAAAACTCGAGGATATCTGTGCAGCCGTAGAACGGACGGAAGTGCCGGGCTATCCGCAGATTCACCTGACCCTCAGCATTGGCGGTGTCTACGAGAAGGGGCAGCTGAAAAATGTGCTTGAGAAAGCCGATGAGGCCCTTTACGAGGCAAAACGTCAGCGAGGGCGTGTCGTTATCCGCATATGACGGGGCAAAACAGGCGGCAAAGTAAACTTTTTTAGCAGGATTTTTGCATTCTTTATCGAAATGTGTTATTATGTCGATAGTTGAATACAGTTTTCTATTGTGGATGAACTGATTGGATATGAATTCAGGTGGAAGGACGAGATGTTATGAGCGGTGTAGAGAAGATCAAAGGCAAGTTTCAGGGCCTGCTTGATGTGCTGATGCCTTGGGAAGATGTAGAAGTAGAAGAGACGGATGCTGCAGTGGAACAGAAAAAGAGCCAGCAGACGGCTGCGAAGAAAACGGCAGCTGCTTCTGCCACGGAAGAATACAAAGTTTCGGGCGGCAGCTCTATCTATGTACAGCGTCCGGAGCCGGAGATGTCCTCTTCCTACCATGCTAAGACGAAAACGTTGCGTCCTCAGCTGACGGTCCATACGACGAAGGTGCCGGAGCTTCGCGTACAGATTTACGTACCGGAGAACTTTGACCAGGTCACGGATATCGCGGACGACCTCAAGGCAGGCAAGGCCGCTGTGGTCAACTACGAGCGCGTGGCTGCCGAAGAGCAGCGCCGCATCTGCGACTTTGTCAACGGTGCCTGCTATATTGTCGATGGCTGTGCAAAGCGCATCTCGGAGCAGATTGTGCTCTATGCACCGGAAGGTGTCGATGTTGCCGAAGCCATGCCGGCAGCACTCAAAGACTGATTCATGTCAATCCAGTAATATTGACAAACCATGGATTCATGCCAGCCTGCCTCAAAAGGCAGGCTGTTTTATGTTGTGTGAAAAGGGGTATTGCAGATGAAACAGAATGATGCAGAAAAAGATACCGTACTTGAAGGCGTACTCGCTGAGTTTGCCAAACTTGCCGCTATTCCGCGTAAATCCGGCCATGAAAAGGCCGTCAGCGATTTCCTGAAGAATTATCTGACGGAGCTTGGCTTCAAGGTCACGCAGGATGAGGCCAATAACATCATTGCGGATAAAGAGGCTTCGGCTGGCTTCGAGAAGGCACCGCTGACCATCATGCAGGGCCATATGGACATGGTCTGCGTCGCGGAGGAAGGCTATGCCTATGACCCGCTCAAAGACCCCATCAAGCTGGTGCGCACGGATGAATATCTTTCGGCCGAGGGCACGAGCCTTGGTGCCGATGACGGCATCGGTGTGGCTGAGGCCATCTACATCATGAAGAATGCCAAAGATCACGGTCCGCTGCGCCTGATTGTCACGACGGATGAAGAGCAGAGCATGAAGGGGGCCATCCATCTTTCGGCAGAGCATCTCAAAGATGCATCGTTCCTCATCAACTGCGACAGCGAAAACTACGATGAGCTGACGGTCGGCAGTGCCGGCAGCGTCGACCTCGACTTTACGCGTGAACTCAAGCGCGTCGAGCCGGAGACGTCGGCAGCCTGGCAGATTGAGGTCAAGGGCCTGCGCGGCGGCCATTCGGGCGAACGCATCGGCGACGGCCGCGGCAACGCTATCCGCACCCTCGCGATGATCCTGACGGAGCTCGCCGGCAAAGGTGAGATTGAGCTTTCGTCGTTCACGGGCGGCAAGGCACGCAACGCCATCCCAAATGATGCCAAGGCCGTCTTCGTCACGGACCTCGCAAAGGAAGACATCGAGGCGGTCATCAACGACCAGAAAGAGCGCTTTATGCAGATGTACGGCAATGTTGAGCCGCAGATTCTCGTGCCGCTCACGAGTGTCGAGTCCCCGCAGCAGGTCCTGAAGGCCGGCGACACGCAGCGTCTGCTGCGCCTTTTGACCATCCTGCATACGGGCGTCTACGCGATGTCGTCGGTCATCCCGGGGCTGGTAGAGACGAGTGCAAACCTCGGCGTTGTCAACATGCGCGAGGAGGAAGTCGAGGTCCAGTTCTTCCCGCGTTCGGCCATTGACCAGAAGCTTGATGAGTTCCGCCAGTACGCTGAGACCATTGCCGCGCTTACGGGCTTCACGGCTCATATCGGCACGCAGTCGCCGGGCTGGAAGGAAAACAAGGACAGCCGCCTTGCCAAAATCGTCGCTGAGACCTTTGCCGAACAGAATGGCAAACCAATGAAGGTGGAGACGATTCATGCAGGTCTTGAGTGCGGCTGGCACTTCCGCAAGAACCCGCAGCTCGACATGGTCTCCATTGGCGTGACGACGAAAGACATCCACAGCCCGAACGAACACCTCGTGCTCGCCACGGTAAAACCGCAGGTCGACCTCATTGTCGAGACCCTGCACAAGATTGCCAAACTCTGATTGATTTTTATCGCTGTAAGAGCCTGCCTTCGTGCAGGCTTTTTTACTGTCTGCTTCAAGGAAGACATGGACAAGGAAAATGATTTTTGCTAAAATAAAGTATTGATTACCAAACAGCAAGCAAAAATAGAAGGACGGATAAATTTTATGAAAATGATTGATGGCAAATTGCATAAATTTGCTTATCTTTTGGTCTATGGCTGCCAGATGAACCAGAGCGATGCGGAACGCATGATGGGGCAGCTGCGCACGATTGGCTATGAGCAGACGGACTCGATGAACGATGCTGACCTCATCCTCATCAACACCTGCTGCGTGCGCGAAACGGCTGAGGACCGCGTTTACGGCAAGATTGGTGAAATCAAGCATCTCAAGCGGCAGAATCCGGAGCTTATTTTCGGCATCACGGGCTGCATGGCACAGAAGGAAGGCGATGCCCTCATCAAGCGTGCACCGCATATCGACTTTGTGCTCGGCACGAACAAGGTGCATGAACTCACGCATATCGTCAAGGAAATCCAGCAGGAGCACGGCCATCTCGTCGACGTGCAGCTCGGCGAGACGGAACTGCCGGACGATGTGCCGGTAGCACGCGGAGGGAAACTCTCCGCCTGGGTCCCCATCATGTACGGCTGCAATAATTTCTGCACGTACTGCATTGTCCCGTATGTGCGCGGCCGTGAGCGCAGCCGCCTGCCGGAAGACGTTGTCAAAGAAGTGGAGCAGGCTGTGGCCGATGGCTACGAAGAAGTCACGCTGCTCGGTCAGAATGTCAATTCTTATGGCAAAGACCATAAGCAGGCCGACTTTGCCGACCTCCTGAAGATGGTCGACGAGGTGCCGGGCATCCGCCGCGTGCGCTTCATGACTTCGCATCCAAAGGACCTTTCCGATAAAGTCATCGCTGCCATCCGCGACGGCAGACATCTCTGTGAGCACATTCATCTGCCGGTGCAGTATGGCAGCAATCACATCCTCAAGGCGATGAACCGTGTCTATACGGTGGAATCGTACCGTGAGCTCGTCGGCCGCATCCGTAAGGAGATTCCCAATGTCAGTCTGACGACCGACCTCATCGTCGGTTTCCCCGGAGAGACAGATGAGGATTTCCGTGAGATGCTCGACTTCCTGCGCGAAATCCGCTATGATTCGGCCTATACGTTCATTTATTCCAAGCGCTCGGGCACACCGGCGGCGACGATGGAGCATCAGGTCGAGGAAAGTGTCAAGAAGGAACGGCTGAACGAGCTCATGGCCGTACAGAATGAAATCAGCCTGGAAATCAACCAGAAGCTTCTCGGCAAAACCATGGAAATCATGGTTGAGGGACCGAGCAAGAATGATGCTTCGGTCTGGATGGGCCGCACGCGCACGAATAAGATTGTTCTGTTCCCGCACGATGGGGAGCAGGCCGGTGACTTCATCGATGTCAAAATCACGCATCCGCAGACCTGGGTGCTCAAGGGTGAAAAAGTCCATACGAATGATTGATAGAAGAAAGGGCGTGCCGGCAGCTTGGCTGGCACGCCTTTTCAGCGATAAATACAGTATATTTATATAGAAGCAAACTTTATGTTCAGGAGGTGTTTGTCTGCATGGAAATGACGCCAATGATGCAGCAGTATCTCGCGACGAAGGAACAGAATCCCGGAGCCATCCTGTTCTTCCGTCTCGGGGATTTTTATGAGATGTTCTTTGACGACGCGAAGCTTGTCTCAAAAGAACTTGGCTTGACGCTGACGAGCCGCAGCAAGGGGCAGGACGCGCCGATGTGCGGCGTGCCGTACCATGCGGCGGAGACGTATGTCAATAAACTCGTCAAGCGCGGCTATAAAGTGGCTATCGCCGAACAGATTGGCGACCCGAAAGCCAAAGGCCTGACAAAGCGCGAAGTCATCAAGGTCGTGACGCCGGGAACCATTCTCTCAGAGTCGGCCCTGCAGGCGACGCAGAATAACTACATTGCCCTGATTTATGAAAAAGGCGAAAAAATCGTCCTCGCCGGCGCGGATATCTCAACGGGCGAATGCTTTTACGGCATTTACGAGGGCGCCAACCGTCTGCAGATGCTTTTCGATGAGCTCTACCGTCTGATGATGCCGGAGCTCCTGATGGTCGGCAGACTGTCGTTTGATAAGGACCTGCGTGAATTTGCCGCGCTGCGCCTACCGCACTGCTCGTTTACGCCGATTGAGTCGGTCTCGGCGCACGTCGAGGACCGCATTGTCGAGCATTTTGACGCAGCGACGCGCCCTGCCGATGAAGAGGCTAAAGAGGCCGTGGCGACGCTGCTCGATTATCTGCACGAGACGGTCCGTACGGACCTCACGCAGCTCAACCAGCTGACGTATCTCGATGCTTCGGAAAATCTTGTCATCGATACGTACACGCTGCGCAATCTTGAGATTACGCGCAACCTGCGTGACGGCGGCAAGAAGAATACGCTCTTGGATGTCCTTGACTTTACGGAAACGGCCATGGGCAGCCGTCTCTTGAAGAAATGGCTCGAGTATCCGCTCTTGAGCATCGCAGAAATCACGCGCCGCCTGGACGCCGTGGAAGAATTCACGAAGGATTTTTCCCTGCGCGGCAATGTGCGTGAGGGCTGCCGCGAGATTCATGACTTTGAACGCCTGCTGACGCGCATCGAGGTCGGCACGGCCAATGCGCGCGACCTCATCGCGCTGAAGATTTCCCTGCGCTGTCTGCCGGGCATCCGCACGGGCCTGCAGAATGTAAAGTCGGCCATGCTCCGGCAGGCTGAAGGGAAGATTGAGACGTTTGACGAACTTGTCGACCTTCTGGACCGTTCCATCGTGGAGGACCCGGGCATCAGCCTGCGCGAGGGCGGCATCATCAAGTCGGGATACAACAAAGAACTCGATGAATACCGCCGTATCTCCCATGACAGCAAGGCCATGCTGCAGGAAATCGAGGAACGCGAGAAAAAAGAGACGGGCATTAAGGCGCTGAAAATTGGCTACAATAAAGTCTTTGGCTATTATATCGAAGTGCGCCACAGCGGCACGGACCTCGTGCCGGACCGCTACATCCGCAAACAGACATTGGCCAACGCCGAGCGCTATATCACAGAAGAACTCAAGGAATTCGAGACGAAAATCCTCGGTGCACAGGAAAAAATCGTCAACATCGAGTACAATCTCTTCACGGAAGTGCGCGAGACCATCAAGGCACATCTGACGGAAATCCAGCAGACGGCACATGAAATTGCCCTCGTTGATGTGCTCGCGAGCCTCGCCGAGGCGGCCAGCACGTATAATTACGTTCGTCCCCGGATGCGCACGGACGGGGTCATCGACATCAAGGACGGACGCCATCCTCTCGTCGAACGCATCCTGACGCGCGACCTCTTTGTGCCGAATGATGCCCATCTCGACCATAACGGCTGCGAAATCATGCTGATTACGGGGCCGAATATGGCGGGCAAGTCGACGTACATGCGGCAGGTCGCACTTTTGACGCTCATGGCACAGATTGGCAGCTTCATCCCTGCACGCGAGGCCTCGATTTCACCGGTCGACCGCATCTTCACGCGCATCGGTGCCAGCGACGACCTCGTCAGCGGACAGAGCACGTTTATGGTCGAGATGAACGAAGTCGCACAGATTTTAAAGTACGCGACGAAGAACAGCCTCGTCATTCTTGACGAGATTGGCCGCGGCACGAGTACCTTTGACGGCATGAGCATTGCCAAAGCCGTCATTGAGTACATCGAGAAGAAAGTCCATGCCAAGACGCTGTTTGCTACGCACTACCATGAACTCACGGACCTTGAAGACGACAAAATCAAGAATTTCTGCGTGGCTGTCAAGGAACGCGGCAATCAGGTGGCTTTTTTAAGGCGTATTGTGCGCGGTGCCGCGGATAAATCGTATGGCATCCACGTCGCACGGCTCGCAGGCCTGCCCAAATCGGTTACGAGCCGCGCCGAAGAAATCCTTGCCGAATTGGAAGCAGAGGCACCAAATGCCGCAAGTGCTGGTTCAAGCGAGAAAAAAGAACCGGCTGCAGCTCCTGTGAAACAGGATGTGGCGAAGGAAAGCAAAACGCCGCAGCCCACAGAACAGGGCATGGGCTCGCTGTTTGCTTCGAGCCTCAGCGATGCGCTGCTCTCGCTCGATGTCATGACGATGACGCCGCTTGAGGCGATGAATGAACTCTATAAACTGCAGGCACAGGCCAAGAGGGAGGCGGGCAGAGCATGAGCATGATTCATGTACTCGATGACAGTACCATCAATAAAATTGCCGCGGGCGAAGTCGTCGAACGTCCGGCTTCGGTCATCAAAGAACTCGTCGAAAATGCGATGGATGCCGGTGCGACGCGCATCGAGGTCGAGATTATGGCGGGCGGCACGAGTTTTATGCGCGTGACCGACAACGGCAGGGGTATGAGTGCAGAGGACGCGCGCCTCGCCATCCTGCGCCATGCGACGAGCAAGATTTGCGAAGTCGGCGACCTCAACACCATAGGCACCTTAGGCTTTCGCGGGGAGGCCCTGCCGACGATTGCGTCGGTCTCGCGCTTTACCCTGCTGACGCGCCGCGCAGGCGATGACCTCGGCACGCGCGTGAGCATCACGGGCGGCAAAGAGCCTGACTTTATCGAGGCCGGCTGCAGCATCGGCACGACGGTCAAGGTCGAGGATTTGTTCTTCAACACGCCGGCGCGCAAGAAATTCCTCAAGACGAATCACACGGAAGGCTCGAAAATCAACGACTTTATCGTCAAGCTCGCACTTTCGCGGCCCGATATCGAATTTCACTTCATCAACAACAACAAGATGTCGGTCGTAACGCCGGGCAACGGCAATCTCTACGACACGATTCAGGCGATTTACGGGGGTAAGACGGCGGATTCTCTGCTGGGGCTCTCGCTTGACGATGAAGACGTGAAGATTTCCGGCTATATCACGAAGCCCTCGATGCTCAAGAGCAGCCGTGCCTGGCAGACGTACATCGTCAATTCGCGCATCATCCAGAACCGCGCGATTGCCAAGGCTATCGACAATGCCTATAAATCTTTGATTCCGAAGAGCGGTTTCCCGCTGACGGTCATCAACATCGAAGTGCCGCAGCGTTCAATCGATGTCAATGTGCATCCGCAGAAGAGTGAACTCAAATTCGAGGATGAAAGCCGCATCTTCAAGGCCGTCTACAAGGCTGTGCTCGATGCCATCCGTCCGGCGGGGCGGGGCCTCGGCGAAGTCGCTGCCGTCGTCGAGAAGCCGGAACATCATGTTGAGGCCGTCTCGATGGAACCGATGCGGTTCGTACCGGCGACCGAACCCCTCGATACGCCCGTGATTCCCGCTTGGCCGTCCTCGGGACAGCAAGCGAAACGGACGCAGCCGCAGACCATCTATGAAGCCGTGCATCAGAGCACGCCGGCACAGATGGCTGACTTCACTGCGGCACAGGCAGAGCTGCGCGCCGAGCGGCAGGCTGAAAAGCCAGCCGGCACGGCCGTGGCAGAAAAGGCACAGGGCGTTTTCACTGCGCTGGCAGCGACAAGACCCGCAGAAGAAACAAAATCAGGTGAAGACTCGTGCGCAGAGGATGAGGCCCTCTCTTATGAAGGGAATGTTGTGCCGATTGGTCAGGTCGACCTCACGTACATCATCGCGCAGGATGCCAAGGGACTTTACATCGTCGACCAGCATGCCGCCCATGAACGCATCCTGTTTGACAAATTCTCGGCCATGGCCGGCGATATCCCGTCGCAGCAGCTTTTGGTGCATCAGATTTTGAGTTTTGATGCCAAGGAAGCCGAGCTCGTGGAGAAGAACAAAGACCTATTTGCTTCACTGGGCTTCCAGATGGAAATGAGCGGCGAGCGCGAATTCCGCCTCATGGAAGTGCCGGCCGATGTGCCGGTCAGCGAGGCCGAGGACATTATCCGCGAGATTTTGACGAATCTCATGGAGATGCACGAGACGACGGCCAAGGAAATCCGTCAGGCCTGCCTCGCGACGACAGCCTGCCGCGCGGCCATCAAGGCCGGTGAGGAGCTGAGCTTCCGTCAGATGCAGATTATTCTCGATGAACTGGCACATACGGCCTTCCCTTATACCTGCCCGCACGGCCGTCCGACCATCCTCAAATTCAGCAGTGAAGAACTCGCGAAGATGTTCAAGCGCACGGGCTTTGGCTTTTGAGTGTTTACTTATATAGAAGGAAGTGAGAACTGTATGATTCAGGCGATTGCCACGACGGGGCGGAAATGCGCGGAGGATGCTGTGCAGCTGGCTAAATGGGCCGCAGAGCATGCGGGCATTCCGTATGTGCCGCGCGATAATCTTTCAGGCAGGGCGCTGCGCGAGCGCTGCGGCGTAGACTTTATTCTGATTGCCAAACAAGGGCTGCTGACGCTTTCCACACCGGATGGCGACTTGTTCTTTCATCCGAATATGGCGCACCTCCGGCTCAAGAACCTGCGCTTTGGCAGTGCCGGTCAGGGCGACCGCATGGTCGAAGCCATGGGACTTACACGCGGCATGAGTGTGCTCGACTGCACGCTGGGATTTGGCGCCGATGCTATCGTGGCGAGTTTTGCCGTGGGACCGGAAGGCTCAGTTACAGGCATTGAGTCTGAACCTTTGATTGAAACGGTGGTAGGCTATGGCCTCGCTCATTTCAAGGCGGAGAACTGGCCAATCCAGGAGGCCATGCGCGGCGTCCGTACGGTGTGCGCCGATGCCTTTTCGTATCTGCAGCAGCAGCCGTCGGACTCTGTCGATGTCGTTTATTTCGACCCGATGTTCCGCCATCCGCTTCTTGAGAGCAGGAGCCTTTCGCCGCTGCGCACCGTGGCCAATCATGCGCCGGTTTCCCCTGAAATGATTGAGGAGGCCTGTCGTGTGGCACGCCGCCGCGTCGTCTTCAAGGAAAATGCGCGTAGCCTTGAGTTTGCGCGTCTGGGCTTTACGAATATCATGGGTGGCAAATACAGCAAAGTGCATTACGGTGTACGGATTCTCGGTTGAGTCTGTCCTCTGTCAATAGAATAGGATTTGATTTTTTCAGGCACTTCCCGCAGGGAAGTGTCTTTTTACATTGATTTATGGCGCCCGTGATGATAAAATAAAAAAGAATGATTTGATCGGATAAAAACTTCATATACCATTTCTGCCATTTCGGTCCTTACGGTACCGGCGGTGACATCATGACATAGACATCATGCTTAGAGGCAGTCCGGATTTTGTCATGCTTTATGGGAACGGTCTATTCGTGCGGCAGCGCAGCAGAAGTGAAACGACAGGAATGAAACGAAGGGGAATTTCTATCCAGCAACCATAACATACGTATATCAAAAGAAGATGTATCATAAATTTAAGTTCGAATCCGAAAAACGATTCAGCAATTATTTTGGAGGTGTACTTTTTTGGCTAAATCAGCGCAAAAGTTACAGATCATCCCTCTCGGTGGTTTAGGGGAGATCGGCAAGAATATGACGGTAATCCGTGTGGATGATGAAATTCTCGTCATCGATGCGGGCCTGATGTTTCCGGATGAGGATATGCTCGGCATCGACCTCGTCATTCCGGACATCAGCTATTTGATTGAAAACAAGGATAAAATCAAGGCCATTGTGCTCACGCACGGCCATGAGGACCATATCGGTGCCCTGCCGTATGTGCTCAAGAAAATCAATGTGCCGGTTTACGGCACGCGCCTGACGCTCGGCATCCTTGAGGGACGTCTCAAGGAGAACGGCGTCGACTCGAGCAACCTGCATTCAGTGATGCAGGGCGATATCATCAACATCGGCTGCTTCAGCGTCGGCTTCATCCGCGTCAATCACTCGATTCCGGATGCTGTGGGCCTTTCCATCAAGACGCCGGTCGGCATGATTGTGCACACGGGTGACTTCAAGCTCGACTACACGCCAATTGACGGCAAGATGACGGACTTCCGCCGCTTCTCGGACCTCGGCAACCGCGGTGTCCTCGTGCTCATGGCCGATTCGACGAATTCGGAGCGCGAAGGCCATACGCCGTCGGAGCGCACGGTCGGTGCAGCTTTTGACAAGGCGTTCCACAACGCGCGCGGCCGCATTATTGTCGCGACGTTCTCTTCGAACGTTCACCGCATCCAGCAGGTCATCGACACGGCCGTGCGCTATAAGCGTCATGTCGCCGTTCTTGGCCGCAGCATGGTCAATGTCGTCAATATCTCGCTCGAGCTCGGCTATATCACGGCGCCTGAAGGCACGCTCGTTGACATCGACGAGATTCATAACTACCGCATGGAGCAGATGGTCATCATCACGACGGGCAGTCAGGGCGAGCCGATGTCCGCACTGACGCGCATGTCCATGTCCGACCACCGCAAGGTCGGCATCGTGCCTGGTGATACGGTCATCATCTCGGCTACGCCGATTCCGGGCAACGAAAAGCTCGTCTCGAAGACCATCGACAACCTCATGAAGCTTGGTGCCAACGTCATTTACGGCCGCAATCAGGGCATCCACGTTTCGGGCCATGCGAGCCGCGAAGAACTCAAGCTCATGCACAACCTCGTGCGTCCGAAGTTCTTCATCCCGGTCCATGGCGAGTATCATCATCTCGTGCAGCATGCACGTCTGGCCCGCGAGCTCGGCATGCCGAAGGAGAATATCTTTATCAGCGAGAACGGCCAGATTCTTGAGTTCACGCGTGATAAAGGCCAGGTGGCCGGCAAAGTCACGGCCGGCATGGTCATGGTCGACGGCCTCGGTGTCGGCGATGTCGGCAACATCGTGCTGCGCGACCGCCGTCAGCTCTCGCAGGACGGCATTCTGATTGTCGTCGTGACGATGAACAAGCAGACGCACCGCGTTGTCGCCGGTCCGGATATCGTCTCGCGCGGTTTTGTTTATGTGCGCGAATCGGAAGCGCTCATGGATGAAGCAACAGCCCGCGTCAGACAGGCACTTGAGCGCTGCGAAGACGAGAAAGTCAAGGAATGGGCTGCCATCAAGTCGAATGTACGCGATGCACTTGGCCGTTATCTGTTCGAGAAAACGCGCCGCCGTCCAATGATTCTGCCCATCATCATGGAAATCTGATTTTTACAGGCTATGAGCCGGAGACCATGTCTCCGGCTTTTCTACTAATATTGTATAATCCCCCTGCTTATTTTTTCGGGAAGGAGCGGCTTATGCCATTTACCCATCTTCATGTCCATACAGAATTTTCTCTGCTTGACGGCGCGAGCCGCATCAAGGAACTCATCAAGACGACAAAAGAGCTTGGCATGGACAGCATTGCCATCACTGACCACGGTGCGATGTATGGCGTCATCGATTTTTATAAAGAAGCAAAGAAACAGGGCGTCAAGCCCATCATCGGCTGCGAGGTCTACGTCGCACCGGGCGCGCGTCAGGAACACCGCGAAATCAATGGCGTGCGCTATTATCATTTGATTCTGCTCGCTGAGAATCAGACGGGCTACCGCAACCTCGTCAAGCTTGTCTCTTTGGCAAATATCGAGGGCATGTACTATAAACCGCGTGTCGATAAAGAGCTTCTGCGCAAGTATCATGAAGGCATCATCTGCCTGTCGGCCTGCATTGCCGGTGAAATCCCGCGCGCGCTGCTGCAGGATAACAAGGAACGCGCGGATGCGCTGGTGCGTGAATACCTCGATATCTTTGGCCGCGATAATTTCTTCCTTGAAATCCAGAACCATGGCCTGCCGGAAGAACGCAAGGCCAATGTCGGCCTCGTAGAGCTGGCGAAGAAATACGATGTCGGCCTGGTCGCGACCAACGACCTTCATTACGTGCACCGCGAGGACAGCGAATTCCACGATATCCTGCTGTGCATCCAGATGAATAAGACATTTGATGACCCTGACCGCATGCGTTTCCCAAGTGATGACTACTATCTGAAATCCCCAGAGGAAATGGCCGCACTTTTTCCCGACTATCCTGAGGCTGTCGCGAACACGGAAAAGATAGCGGCGCGCTGTCAGGTCGACTTTGAATTCGGCCATCTGCAGCTGCCGTATTACCCGATTCCTGCACCTTATAAAGATGATGAAGCCTATCTGCGCCATCTCTGCGAGGAAAATCTGCTGCGGCGGTATCCTGAGGTCACGGACAAGGTACGCGAACGCCTCGAATACGAGCTGGGCATCATTCACCGCATGGGTTATGACAGTTATTTTCTGATTGTCTGGGATTTCATCAATTATTCGCGCGAGCACGGCATTGGCGTCGGACCGGGGCGCGGCTCGGCGGCAGGCAGTATTGTCGCGTATCTCCTCGGCATCACGAACCTCGACCCCTTGAAGTACGATTTGCTCTTTGAGCGTTTCCTCAATCCGGAACGCGTGACGATGCCGGATATCGATGTCGATTTTGACTATATCCAGCGCGGCAAAGTCATCGACTACGTCAAGGAACGCTATGGCTACGACCATGTCGCCCAGATTGTCACGTTCGGCACGATGGCCGCGAAGGGCGCTATCCGCGATGTCGGCCGCGTGCTCAATCTGCCGTATGCGGAAGTCTCGGAAATTGCCAAGCTCGTGCCGAATGAACTTAAAATCACACTTGACAAGGCCATGCAGGAGTCGGCGGATTTCCGCAAAGCCTATGAGAGCAATCCTGATGTCAAGCGCCTTATCGACCTGGCACGCAAGATTGAGGGCCTGCCACGCCATTCGTCGACACACGCCGCCGGCGTCGTGATTGCCCGCCATCCGCTGACGGACTATGTGCCCGTGTCCATTTCCGAAGGCACGCTCGTCACGGAATACGACAAGGACCATGTCGAGGAGCTAGGTCTCTTGAAGATGGACTTTCTCGGCCTGCGCACGCTGACGGTCATCAGTGACGCGCTCAAGAATATCGAGAAGAGCCGCCATGAAAAAATTGATATCGACAAGATTCCGCTGACGGATGCAATGACGTCGAAAATGCTCTGCGAGGGCAAGACGGGCGCCGTTTTCCAGATGGAGTCAGCCGGCATGACTCAGCTCGTGCGCGACCTCGCACCGGAGAATTTTGCCGACCTGATTCCGCTCGTGGCCCTTTACCGTCCGGGACCGCTCGGCAGCGGCATGGTCGAGGACTTTATCGCCGGCCGCCATGGTGAGAAGGAAGTTACCTACATGCATCCGCTTTTGGAGCCCATCCTGAAAGAAACGTTCGGCGTTGTGCTCTATCAGGAACAGGTCATGCAGATTGTGCAGGTGCTCGCCGGCTTCACGCTCGGGCAGGCCGACCTTCTGCGCCGTGCCATGGGTAAGAAAAAGCATGAAATCCTGATGGCGCAGAAAGAAAACTTCCTCAACGGCTGCGAAAAGAATCATATTGAAGCGGGCCTTGCCAATACGATTTTTGACCTCTTGACGCATTTTGCCGATTACGGCTTCAATAAGTCGCACAGCGCGGCCTATGCCCTTGTCGCATGGCAGACGGCCTATCTTAAGGCACATTATCCGGCAGAATTCATGGCCGCGATGCTCACGAGCATCATGGATACCCCGAGGGTCTCGACGTATATCGAGCTCTGCCGCCGCATGGGGATAAAAATCCTGCCACCGGACATCAATGCCAGCTCGGCGTATTTCAGCGTTGACGGCCAGGCCATCCGCTTTGGCCTGGCGGCTGTGAAGAATGTCGGCGAGGCTGCCATTGAAAAAGTCACGAACATCCGCCGGGAGGGCGGCCCGTTTACCTCGCTGTCTGATTTCTGCCGCCGCGTGGATATGCGCGTCGTCAATCGCCGCGTCGTGGAAAGTCTCATCAAATGCGGCGCTTTTGATTCGCTCGGGGCAAAGCGCAGTCAGCTTCTGTCGATTTTGCCGCAGACGCTTACCGAAGCGGCTCAGCAGCAGAAAGATGCCATGAGCGGTCAGATGGGCTTATTCTCGGAAGAGACCATCGAGGAGACCGGCATGCTGCGGCTGCCGGATATCCCCGAGGCGCCGAAGGCAGAGATGCTGAGCTGGGAAAAAGAGGCCACGGGCTTTTACATTACGGGACATCCGCTCGACCAGTACACGGAGCAGCTTGAGAATCTGCCGCGCATCGGCAGCCTGCAGCCCGATGCTGTGCACGACAAGCAGGTCGTGCGCATCGGCGGCATGCTGACGGAGGCCAAGCGCATCACGACGAAAAAGGGCGATACGATGTGTTTCACGACCATCGAGGATTTCACGGGACAGATGGAGGTCACGGTGTTCCCGCGCACTTTTTATCAGAATATGAATCTGCTCGTGCCGGATACGGCTGTGGTTATTCAGGGGCATATCGACCTTGCCGATGAAACGGTCAAACTGCTGGCAGACAGTGTCTGGCCGCTCGCGGATTACCGCTATGCGTATTACATCGAGCTGCCGGCCGGGGGACTCACCGAGGACAAGCGCACGGAGATGAAGAATTTGATTGCCAGACATCATGGCAGCCACACTACGTTCTTTCATTCCGGCGGCCATTGGCAGAAGGCGCGTGAGAATTTCTGGCTCGACAATGACAAAGAGACATTCAAAGAGCTCGAAGCCATTGTCGGTGCGGGCAAGGTCAAAAAGCGGTAAGTTATTGCGATGGGACAGGGAGAATGATAGAATAAGATGTATCTATCATTCCTTTTGAATCTTTCGAGGGAATATAAGGAGTTTGAGACTAGATTGAAAAAAAGAAAATTCGCCCATCTGCTGCTCGCCGGAAGCATGGCTTTCACTTTTCTCGTGCCGCAGCTCATCACGAAGCCGGCACAGGCAGAGGCCGTTTATGATATCCAGGAAATGGCAAGACCGGATATCCCGGGTCTGGTCGTGAGCCCGGATGACCCCCTGCAGAATCTGACGGCGCGTTCTGCCGTCGTCATCGATGCCGCGTCGAAGCAGGTCATCTACGAGCGCAATAAAGACGAGCGCCGTTTTCCTGCCAGTACGACAAAAATCATGACGCTGATTCTGGCACTTGAGAATTCCAATATGGATGACATCGTGACGGTCAGCAGCCGTGCCGCGGGGAAAGAGGGGTCCACGCTCTGGCTGGAGGCTGGCGAGAAAATCCGCATGGGCGACCTGCTCTACGGTATGATGATGCATTCGGGTAACGATGCGACCGTGGCCGTCGCGGAACATATCGCTGGTTCTGAAGATAAGTTTGCCGCCATGATGACGGCAAAAGCCCATGAAATCGGTGCGGTCAATACGAATTTTGCCAACGCCAACGGTCTGCCGCGCGATGACCATTACACGACAGCGTATGACCTGGCCCTGATTACGGCCTATGGCTACAGCATCCCTGGCTTTGAAGATATCGTCAGCACGAAGGAAACGGACTTTGACTGGGTCAAGGACCCGTCGCACCACCTGCGCAATGAAAACCAAATGCTCTGGCTTTACCGCGGCAGCAATGGCGTCAAGACAGGGTATACGGACGCTGCCGGACGCTGTCTCGTTTCCGGGGCCAAGCAGGACGGCCTGCAGCTCGTGGCAGTCGTGCTCGATTCTGTCTATATGTGGAATGATTCCATCAAGCTGCTCGACTATGGCTTTGCCCATGTTGAGCCGGATACGCTCGTCAATGCGGGCGACATTGTCGATTATGCGTCGGTCTCGGGCGGCACGGGACGCAAACTGCCGCTAAAGGCAGCCGGCACGCTGACGCTGGCCAAGCTCAAGGACGCGGACAAGCAGTATAAGACACATGTGGAGGTCAAGGACCTGCGTGCCCCCGTTAAGCAGGGCGATACGGTCGGACGCTATGTCGTAGAGCTCGATGGCAGAGAAGTCGCTTCGACCGACCTCGTAGCCGGTGCCGACATCACGCGCCGTTCGTTCTTCCTGACGGTCTGGAGCTTCCTGACTTCATTGTTCCACGGAAAGGCGTGAGTTTTGCATATGGGAGAAGAACGTCTGCAGAAAATCATCAGTCAGGCAGGCATTGCCTCGCGCCGCGCGGCCGAAAAAATGATTCTTGAGGGACGCGTGGCTGTGGACGGGCAGTGCGTGCGGGAACTTGGCACAAAAGTCAATCCGGCAGAACATGCCATCGTGGTCGATGGCAAAGTCATCACGCAGCAGGAGCATCATGTCTATCTGCTGCTCAATAAGCCGAAAGGCTGTCTTTCGACGGCCAAAGACGACCGCGGACGCCGTACGGTGCTGGACCTGCTGCCTGAGGTCCGCGAACGCGTTTATCCGGTGGGACGGCTGGACAACAACACAGAAGGACTTTTGCTCATTACGAATGACGGCGAACTCATGAACGGTCTGCTGCATCCGAGATTTGAAGTCGAGAAGACATATCATGCACGCGTGACCGGTCGTCTGACTCAGGCAAAGCTTGCAAAGCTGCGTCAGGGAGTCATGCTCGAAGATGGCATGACGGCACCGGCCAAAGTCAGGGAACTTCCAGAAGTTGAGCAGGGTGAACGGTCCAAGGGGATTTTTCGCGTGGAAATCACGATTCATGAAGGGCGCAATCGTCAGGTCCGCCGCATGTTCGCGGCGGTGGGCTGCGATGTCAAGGCCCTGAAGCGCGTGCGGTTTGCCCAGCTGACACTCATCGGCGTGCCGCGCGGCCATCACCGTGTGCTCACGGATGAGGAAATCAATATGCTTTACAGATTGGCGGGATTAACGAAATGAAACAGATTATTGTCGTAGGAGCCGGGCCAGCCGGCATGATGGCAGCAATCCGCGCCGCCGAAAATGGCGCAAATGTCACGCTGCTCGAAAAAATGAAGAAACCGGGACGCAAGATGATGATTACGGGCAAGGGCCGCTGCAATATCACGAATGCGGCTGACGTACCGGAAATTATCCGCAATATCCATGGCAACGGTGCTTTCCTCAACAGCTCCATGCGTACATTCGACAATCAGGACGTCATGGAATTTTTCCGTCAGCAGGGCGTGCCTGTCAAGGTAGAGCGCGGCAACCGCGTCTTTCCGGTCAGTGACAAGGCACAGGATGCTGTCGATGCCATGGTGCACCGTCTGCATGAGCTCGGCGTAAAAATTGAACTGGAGATGCCTGTCGCCGATATCCTGACGCAGGATGGACGCGTGGCCGGTGTGCGCACGAAGTCCGGTGCACATTATAAGGCCGATGCCGTGATTCTCGCGGTGGGCGGTGCATCGTACCCCGGCACGGGCTCGACGGGCGACGGCTACGAGATGGCGAAAAAGCTCGGCCATACCATTGTGCCGCTGCGTCCATCGCTCGTGCCGCTCGAAACGGAAGAAGAATGGGTCAGGGACCTGCAGGGACTTTCGCTGCGCAATGTCCGGGTGACTCTGTTGGCCAACAACGAAAAAGTGCAGGAAATGTTTGGCGAGATGATGTTCACGCATTTCGGCGTGACGGGGCCCATCATCCTTTCGCTGAGCCGCAAAGCCGCGGAATGTCTCGCCGCAGGGAAGTATGTGGAGATGGAAATCAACCTCAAGCCGGCCCTGACGCCGGAAAAACTCGATGCCCGCATCCAGCGCGACTTTGATAAATACATCCGCAAGTCGCTGAAAAACGGCCTTGTCGACCTTTTGCCGCACAAAATGATTGAGCCGCTGCTCGATTATGCTTTCCTTGACCCGGACCGTCCGGTCAATCAGGTCACGGCCGCGGAGCGCCACCGCCTTGTCGAGGTGCTGCAGCATCTCATCCTGATTGTCACGAAAACGCGTCCTTTGTCTGAAGCCATCGTGACGGCCGGCGGCGTGTCGGTGCGCGAAATCAATCCCAAGACCATGGAGTCAAAACTCGTGCCGGGACTTTACTTTGCCGGCGAGGTCACGGACGTCGATGCCTATACGGGCGGCTACAACCTGCAGGCGGCGTTCTCTATGGGAAATGCCGCAGGCTGCTGGAGTGTCTGGAATGACGATTGAGCCCTGTACGATGAGCTGTTATCTGCTTTATTGATATCATTATGTAATCATAGACTTAGGGAGGGAACCCTCATGGAAGATACAAAGACGATTGCGAAGGCGAAGCGCGGTCTGCATGGTGAAATCATGATTCCGGGCGATAAGTCCATTTCCCATCGCAGTGTCATGTTCTCAGCACTCGGGAGCACGCCTGTGCATATCACGAATTTCCTGCACGCGCAGGATTGCCTGTCAACGGCTGCCTGCATGCGCGCCCTTGGTGCCAGCGTGGAATTTTCCTCGGAAACGGAGCTTACGGTCTGCGGCTGCGGTCTGCACGGCCTGCAGGAACCGGCCACGATTATCGACGCGGGCAATTCGGGCACGACGCTGCGCCTCATGATGGGCATCTTGGCGCCGCAGCCGTTCCTGACGACTTTCACGGGGGATGCTTCCCTGCACAAGCGGCCGATGGGACGCGTCATCAAGCCGCTGCGTCAGATGGGCGCAAAAATTTACGGACGCGAGCAGAATACGAAACTGCCTATCACGATTGTCCCTGCCGAGGGAAAACTTCATGGCATGGTCTATGAGAGCCCCGTTGCCAGTGCTCAGGTCAAATCGGCCATTCTGCTGGCTGGCATGTATGCCGATGCACCGACAACGGTCGTCGAGCCGTTCACGTCGCGCGACCACACGGAACGCATGCTGGAAGCCTTTGGCGTGCACACGAAAAAAGAAGGCACGGCCGTGACCATAGAGCCGGTCGAAGAGTTCAAGGCACCCGAGGCCATTGAAGTGCCGGGAGATATCAGCTCGGCGGCTTATTGGCTCGTGGCAGGTGCTGTTGTTCCAGGGAGCAGCCTGCTCCTCCGCAATGTCGGCGTCAATCCGACGCGTACGGGCATCCTCGATGTCCTGCGTGATATGGGCGCAGAAATCACACGCGAGAACGAACGCACGAGCGGGGGCGAGGCAGCCGCGGATATCCGCGTCGAAGCTTCGCAGCTGCACGGCGTTTCCTTTGGTGCGGAAATCATGCCGCGCCTCATCGATGAGATTCCGGTCATCGCCGTGGCCGCGCTGTTTGCCGAAGGCGATACGGTCATCACGGGGGCGGGGGAGCTGCGCGTCAAGGAGACGGACCGCCTGCAGGCCATCACGGATGAATTCAATAAGCTTGCACCGGGTTCGGTAGAAGCGAGCGCCGACGGTCTTGTCATCCATGGCGGCACGAAGGTAAAACACGCATCGTGCTTCTCTTATGATGACCACCGCATGGCGATGTCGCTGGCCATTCTCGGCACGGCGGGAGAGGGCGTGACGATAGAGAAACCGGCCTGTGTGAATATCTCGTATCCATCATTCTATGGTACACTCAGCAGCCTGCAGGCCTGAACGCCTGCAGCAAAAATACAGCTTGCAATCTTGCATTTGGAGGAATCAGTCTTGAAGAAACTCGTTGTAGCAATCGATGGCCCTGCCGGGGCCGGCAAGAGCACCGTGGCCCAGCTTGCGGCTAAGGAACTTGGCTATACGTACATTGATACGGGGGCGATGTACCGCGCCGTGGCCTGGAAAGTCCTGCAGCAGGGCGGCGAAGTCACGGATGAACGCATCCTTGCGGTCGTGCCCGACATTGACGTGGACCTTTCCTATGAACAGGGCAAAACGACCGTGCGCGTCGACGGCCAGGACGTCACGGGCGAAATCCGCACACCGGAAGTCAGTCATATCGTTTCGAAGGTCGCGGCCCTTGGCCCTGTGCGCGAAAAAATGGTCGACCTGCAGCGCAAGATGGCCGAGCGCGGCGGCGTGCTCATGGACGGCCGCGATATCGCGACAAATGTCCTGCCAAATGCTGATGTCAAGATTTATTTGACGGCCTCGATTGAAGAACGCGCAAAGCGCCGCTATAAAGAGCTCTGTGACAAGGGGCTCTCGGTGAAGCTTGCAGAAATCCAGCATGATATTGTGGCGCGCGACAAGGCTGACATGGAGCGCGAGATTTCGCCGCTCGTCCAGGCGGACGATGCGGTGTTGCTCGATACGACGGGCATGTCCATCCCTGAGGTCGTGCAGAAAATCGTAGGAATGTGCAGGTGATTTGATGCTTTATTCTATCTTGCGCGTTGTCTTTACGCTGCTGTTCGGCATTGTCTTCCGTACGAAAACGTATGGGAAGGAAAATCTGCCGGCAGAAGGCCCCGTCATCCTCGCGGCCAATCACCTGAGCAATTGGGACCCGCCGCTCCTCGCGACGTTTATCCTGCGTCCCGTGAGCTACATGGCCAAGATTGAGCTTTTCGAGCATCCAATCTTTGGCGCGGCCATCCGCAGTTGCCATGCCTTTCCTGTAAAACGCGGCGCGGCCGACCGCGGTGCCATCAAAGCTGCCCTGCAGGTCCTGAAGATGGGCCATGTACTTGGGCTTTTCCCCGAAGGCACGCGCAGCCGGGATGGCCATCAGCATAAGGCAGAGGCCGGTGTCGGCCTCATTGCAGCGATGAGCGGCGCTCCCGTCGTGCCTGCCTGCATTATCGGCACAGACCACATTCTGCAGAACGGCGGCTTCCTGCCGAAGCTCCGCGTCGCCTACGGCAAGCCCATGTATTTTAAGGGCGACCGCCGCGATAAGGAGCAGCTCGCCGCTTTTTCGCAGGAAATCATGGCACATATTGCGAAGATGCGGGAAGAAATTGAAAAAATTTCATAAAACCATTTGCCTGACGCCCTTAGGCATGATATACTAGGCTATAGATTGTAAAAAAGCCTTCTGGGCGTTTTGCAAGAATATGATTTATGGTGGTAGATGTATGGAAGTCATCTTAGCAGATTATCTGGGATTTTGCTACGGCGTCAAGCGCGCCATCAAGATTGCCAGGGAAAATGCTTCCGCAGACGGGACCTCCTGTACACTCGGCCCCATCATCCACAATCCGCAGATGGTCGACCGGCTGCGGCGCGAAGGCGTCGGCTCAGTAAACCGCCTGGAGGATATGGAGAAAGGGACCATCATCATTCGCTCGCACGGCGTAGGCCCGCAGGTCTACGATGAGGCAGAGAAACGCGGCCTAAACCTGGTCGATGCGACCTGTCCTCATGTCAAGAAAGCACAGCTTTCGGCCAAAGAGCTCGTGGATGAAGGGTACAGTGTGGTCATTATCGGAGAAAAGGAACATCCGGAGGTCAAGAGTATTTTTGAATGGTCTTCGGGCAAGGCACAGATTGTAGAGACGGAGGAAGAAGCGTCTAAGCTTGAACCCTGCGGCAAACTCGGCATCGTGTGCCAGACGACATTTTCAGGAGCGCGCTTCCGGCAGATTGTCATGCGTCTTCTGGAGAAGTCAAGGGATATCAGAATCCTGCGAACCATCTGTACAGCGACAGACCAGCGACAGGCCGCTGCCATAGATCTTGCCAGCAAGGTTGACCTCATGCTGGTCATCGGCGGCAAGAACAGTGCCAACACGACAAGGCTTGCACAGCTTTGTTCCGAAAAGTGCCTGACTTACCATATCGAAACTGCGGCAGAACTGCAGAACGAATGGTTTGACAAAATAAAAAAAATTGGTATTACAGCTGGTGCTTCTACACCGGACTGGATTATCAAGGAGGTATATAAAAAGTGTCAGAACAGATGAACATGGAAGAATTATTAGCGCAGGAGTCTATGCCGGATCTCCAGGAACGCACTACGGTAAAAGGTAAAGTCGTTCAGGTAAACCGCGACGAGGCTTATGTTGATATCGGATACAAGCAGGAGATTCCTATTCCGAAGCGCGAGCTGGCTTATCCGGCTCCGGAGTCCGCAGAAGATGTTGTCAAAGTTGGCGACGAGATCGATGTTTACATCGTATCCCTCGGCGGCGACAACGGCGGTATCCTCTCCAAAGTCAAGGCTGACCGCATGGTCGCTTGGAAAGAGATGGAGAAGAAGAAAGAAGCAGATGAGACGGTTCAGGCTCATATCACTCAGGTAGTCAAGGGCGGCCTTGTTGCTTCCGTTGAAGGCCTGCGCGGCTTCATTCCGGCATCCCAGATGGAACTCCATTTCGTCAAGGATCTCTCCGTTTATGTTGGCCAGACGGTCGATGCTAAGATCATCGAGATCGATGTTCACAAGCAGCGCCTCGTCCTTTCCCGCCGTGCTATCCTCGAAGCTGAGCGCGCTAAGAAAGAAGCAGAAGTCTTCGCTACGCTCGAAGCTGGCCAGACGGTACGCGGTACGGTTAAGCGCCTCGTTGACTACGGTGCTTTCATCGATATCGGCGGCGTAGACGGTCTTGCTCATATCTCCGACCTCGCTTGGCACCGTGTTAAGCATCCGTCGGATGTTCTCGAAGTTGGTCAGGAACTCGACGTTTACGTCAAGAGCGTTGACCCGGAGAGCAAGCGTATTTCGCTGTCCGTTAAAGACACGATGCGTGACCCGTGGTATGACCATGCTGAGAAGTACAGCGAAGGCCAGATCATCGAAGGCAAAGTCATCAAACTGACGGACTTCGGTGCATTCATGGAAATCGAGCCGGGCTTTGACGGCCTGATCCCGATGGGCGAACTCGCTGATAAGCGCATCGAGCGCGCTGACGAAGCCGTTCATGTCGGCGACGAAGTACGCGTTAAGATCCTGCGCATCGACACGAAGCGCAAACGCATTTCGCTGTCCATCACGAAAGCTCGTGACTAATCCGGACACTGCGTCTAAAATAAGATAAGACATTCTGAGGAGTGATGATTTATGCATCACTCCTTTGTTTGTAGTGTAAGAGAGTAAGAAAATGAGCAAATACTATCCGGGCATCGTCCTGCGCGTATATCCTGGCAGCCTCGCAGAGGAACTGGAGCTTGTGCCAGGCGATAAGATTCTTGAAATCAATGGGCAGAAACTGCGCGACATCATCGACCTGAGCTTTGCCATGGCCGACGAAGAAATCGATATGCTCGTCGAGCACAAAGACGGCGAGCAGGAGATGATATCCTTCGAAAAGGACATTGACGAGGAACTCGGTGTTGAATTCCAGTCCGCGGTCTTCGATGGCATCCGCAACTGCGCCAATCACTGCTATTTCTGCTTTGTCGATATGATTGCCCCGCATATGCGCCAGAGTCTTTCCATCAAGGATGATGACTATCGTCTGTCGTTCCTTTACGGCAACTTTGTCACGATGACAAATATGGGGCCGAACGATTTCAAGCGCATCAAGCAGTTTCATCTGTCGCCGCTGTTTGTCTCGGTGCAGTGCATGAACCCGCAGCTGCGTGCCGAGATGCTGCGCTGCCCCGGTGCGGCCAGAATTGCTGAACAGCTCGACAATCTTGAGGCTGCAGGTGCGGATTACCATACGCAGGTCGTGCTCTGTGCCGGCCTCAATGACGGCAAAGAGCTTGAGCGGACTATCCGCGAGATTGTCGCACGCCGCCCGCATGCGCTTTCGCTGGCCATCGTGCCGGTCGGCATTACGAAGTACCGTACGGACCCCTTCCCGTTGCATCAGTTTGACGCCGAAGGCGCAGCGCGTGTCATTGATGAAGTCGAGAAATGGCAGAAGAAGATACAGGTCGAAGAAGGCCGGACGTTCATCTACCTCGGGGATGAGTTTTACTTCCTTGCCGGGCGTCCGGTGCCGCCGACGGAGTTCTACGACGGTTTCCCGCAGCTCGACAACGGCATCGGCCTGACGCGCAGCTTCATCAACGACTGGCAGCAGGAAGCCGAAGAGACAGAGACCGTTTCTGCTTACGCAACGCCTGTCCATCTTGATGTGGTCACGGGCACAGCCGTGGCGCCTGTCATGCGCGAGCTCGCGGAGAAGGCCGAGCAGCAGGTGAAGAACCTTCATGTGCGCATCGTGCCGGTCGAGAACCTGCATTTCGGTACGACAGTCAATGTCTCGGGACTGCTGACGGCTCACGATATCATGGAGAAGCTGCAGGGCCTTGAAGGGCCGCGCGACGGCATCCTGATTCCGGAGCCAGCCCTGCGTTCCGGCGAGGACATCTTCCTCGATGATGTGAGCCTTGAGGAGGTGCGCGCTGAATTCCCGCAGAGCCGCATTGAGCCGGTGCAGACAGGGAAGGACTATTACCGCGCCCTGACCGACTGGCTGCATTACCAGAAACGCCGCGCCGGTGAGACGGCCTACATGTGGCAGAGCAACGCCGGCTATACGAAAAATATTCAGTATTAATGAACGTTATTTTGAATCTTATAGAGAAAGAGGGATGAATATGAGCAAACCAATCGTAGCGATTGTCGGACGTCCGAATGTCGGCAAGTCCACGCTGTTTAACCAGATCGGCAAGAAGCGTGTCTCCATCGTCGACGATATGCCGGGCGTCACGCGCGACCGCATTTATCTGGATGCCGAATGGCTCAACCAGCATTTTACGATGATTGATACCGGCGGCATCGAATTTGACGAGAGCAATCATATATTGAAATCCATGCGTCAGCAGGCACAGCTGGCCATGGAAGAGGCCGATGTCATCCTGTTCCTCGTCGATGGCCGCGCCGGCCTGACGACGGCGGATGAGGAAGTCGCACGCCTGCTGCGCAGCACGAAGAAGCCGGTCATTCTGGCGGTCAATAAAATCGACAGTCCGCAGCGTGCCATGGATGTCTATGAATTCTACAATCTCGGTCTTGGCGACCCGATTCCTATTTCGGCTTCCAATGCCATGAACCTCGGCGACCTGCTCGATGCGATTGTGGCGGCTTTCCCGAAAAAAGAGGAAGAAGTCAAAGATGAGGATGAAATCAGCATCGCGGTCATTGGCCGCCCAAATGTCGGCAAGTCCTCGATTGTCAACGCCATCCTCGGTGAGGAGCGCGTCATTGTCAGCGATGTGCCGGGCACGACGCGTGATGCCATCGATACGCATTTCACGAAGGACGGCACGAAATTCACGCTGATTGATACGGCCGGCATGCGCCGCCGTGGCAAAATCGATGAGCCTGTCGAACGCTACAGCGTCATGCGCTCCCTGCGCGCCATTGACCGTGCCGACGTCGTGCTCATGATGATCAATGCTTTTGAAGGCATCACAGAGCAGGACAAGAAGATTGCCGGTTATGCCCATGAGTCGGGCAAGGGCGTGGTCATTGTCGTCAACAAGTGGGATATTTATCCAAACAAGGATGACAAATCGACGCTGCGCTTTACGGATGAGCTGCGCGATAAACTCGGCTTCCTGCAGTATGCGCCGGTCCTCTACACGTCGGCCCTGACGGGACAGCGCGTGACGCGCGTGACAGAACTCGTCAAATACGTCGCGGAGCAGCAGGCCATGCGCATCAAGACGAGTGTCCTCAATGAGCTCATCCGCGATGCCGTGTCCATCAACCCGCCGCCGATGCACCGCGGCCGTCAGCTCAAGATTCTCTTTATGACGCAGACGGACATCTGCCCGCCGAAATTCATCATCTTCGTCAATGACCCGGAGCTCATGCATTTCTCGTATCTGCGCTTCATCGAGAACCGCCTGCGCGAACAGTTCGGCTTTGAGGGCACGCCGCTGCGCCTCATCGTACGTGCGCGCAAAGAAGAGGAGGATTACTGATGGGGGCTGTCATCTTCGTCTGCCTGCTCAGCTATCTGCTGGGCTCCATCCCGAACGGTCTCGTCTTCGGCAGGCTGCTCTGGCATGTTGACCTGCGCGAGTACGGCAGTCACAACATCGGTGCGACCAATGCCTGGCGTACGCTCGGCAAGGGGCCTGGCTTTCTGATTTTCCTGCTGGACTTCCTCAAGGGAGCATTGAGCGTCTATGCCGCGGAAGTCTTTGTTGGCACACCGCTCATTATGGTCCTTGCGGGCATTCTGGCCATTATCGGCCACTCGTGCTCCCTGTTCCTTCATTTTAAAGGGGGCAAGGGCGTAGCGACGGGGCTTGGCGTCATTGCGATGCTCATGCCGGTGCCGAGTCTCATCGTTTTTCTCGTCTGGCTCGTCATCGTCATGATTACGAAGTACGTCTCGCTCGGCTCCTGCATCGCGGCAGCCCTTGTGCCTGTCCTTGCTTATGTATGGGGCTATCCGCTACCGTACACGGTGTTTGGCATCTTAGCCGCGGCGTTCATCATCATCCGCCACAAGGCCAACATCATCCGCCTGATGAATGGCACTGAAAATAAAATCCATGCCGGCCATCGGCATTGAAGCATTTTTCTGTGTCTGGCCGTCTTATGTACGTTTTTCATATATATTTGTTCACAGCCCGCTGACGCGGGCCTTTTTTTTACAGTCAGCGAGTGGAAAGTTAACATTTTGTGAAAGAAATCCCCGCTATTTGGACAAATTAGGAAATTTCATTGGCATTTGTGCACATATTATGGTATACTATCCTTTGTCAAAAGAATAGTATCCATTGGAGGCGTAATATATGAACAACGATAAAAGCGGTTTCTTCCTCGTCCGTGAGGAAATCCTGCCAGAGGCAATCAAGAAGACCATCCGCGTCAAGGAGATGCTCAAGCGCGGCGATGCCCGCACCATCAACGAGGCCGTCGAAAAGATGGAACTCTCGCGCAGTGCGTATTATAAGTACAAGGATTATGTATTCCCGTTCTATGAGGCCAGCCAGAACAAGATTGTCACGCTGACGCTGCTCTTAGAGCATAAGAAGGGTGTACTCTCGAGCGTGCTCAACACGATTTCGGCAGATTCCGGCAGCATCATGACCATCAACCAGGGCATTCCTTTGCAGGGCGTGGCCAATGCTACGGTTTCCATTGAGACGGCCAATCTCTCGGTTGACCTTGAGGCCCTGCTCGACAAGCTGCGCATGGTCGATGGTGTCAAACGTCTCGAAGTCCTCGGACAGTCGTAAGGAAAGAAGGTGTGTCGAATGGAAAAAGTTATACATGTTGGTCTGCTCGGCTCTGGTACGGTTGGTTCCGGCGTCATTAAGGTGCTCGATATGAACCGCCCCCAGATTACAGAACGCGTCGGCACACCAATTGAGATTAAGACCGTCCTTGTGCGCGACGTGAAAAAACCGCGTCCGTATCTTGGCAATGTCAACCTGACGGACAATATCGACGATATTCTCAATGACCCGGAAATTGATGTTGTCGTTGAGCTCATGGGCGGCCTTCATCCGGCGCGCGAGTATATGCTGCGCGCCATGGAAGCCGGCAAGAGCGTCGTGACGGCCAATAAGGATGTCGTAGCGCAGTTCGGCAAGGACATGTTCGATATGGCCGAGCAGAAGGATGTGGATTTCCGTTTTGAGGCCAGCGTCGGCGGCGGCATCCCCATCATCACGCCGCTCAAGCAGTGTCTGACGGCCAACCGCATCACCGAGCTTCTCGGCATCGTCAACGGTACGACGAACTACATGCTGACGAAAATGACGGAATGCGGCTCTGACTACGATACGGTGCTCAAGGAAGCACAGGCCAAGGGCTATGCCGAAGCCAATCCGTCGGCTGATGTCGACGGTCTCGATGCCGCGCGCAAGACGGCCATTCTCGCGTCGCTCGCCTTCAACACGCGCGTACAGCTCGAAGATGTTTCGGTTGAGGGCATCACGAAAATCACGCCGGATGACATCGAATATGCCAAGGACCTCGGCTATGTTATCAAGCTGCTCGCTGTCGGCAAAGACTCGGATGAGCATGGCGTCGATGTGCGCGTTCATCCGGTATTCCTGCCCAAGACGCATCCGTTGGCCTCGGTCAATGGCGTGTACAATGCCATTTTCGTGCGCGGTAATGCCATCGGCGAGGCCATGTTCTACGGTCAGGGCGCTGGCTCGCTGCCGACGGCTTCGGCTGTCGTCTCGGATATCATCGATGTGGCCCGCGACATCATCAACCGCACGTTCGGCCATGTGCGCTGTACGTGCTACGAGAAGAAGAAAATCTGTCCGCTCGACAAGACGTCTTCTTCGTATTACGTCCGTCTGCTCGTCGATGATAAGCCGGGCGTCCTCGGTGCGATTGCCACGGCATTCGGCGATGCCGGCGTCAGCCTCAAATCGGTCATCCAGACGCGCCGCAATGTCGTCGACCATGCGGAGATTGTCGCCATCACGCATCTTGTCAAGCACAAGCGCATCGAGAAGGCACTCACCGCACTCAAGGCTCTGCCGGTCGTCGATGAGGTACGCAATGTCATTCGTGTTGAGAATGAGGAACGGGGGTAAAATATGGCAGAAAAAAGTATACGTGTCCGCGTTCCCGGAACAAGCGCCAACTGCGGTCCGGGTTTTGACTGCCTCGGCCTTGCCTGCACGGTCTACAATGACCTTGAGCTCCAGCTCACGCAGGAGCCGGGACTTTCCATCACGATGACGGGCGAAGGCGCGGCGAATATTCCGTGCGACAGTCACAATATCGTCTGGCGTTCGGCTCAGTATCTTTTGAGCAAGGCGGGCAAGGACCGCGATTACCGCGGGGCCATCATCCACATGGAAAACCGCGTGCCGCTTTCGCGCGGCCTCGGCAGTTCTGCCACGGCCATCGTGGCGGGCCTTACGGCAGCGAATGCCCTCATAGGCAATCCGTTCAACCGCCGCGAGCTTTTGCAGTTCGCCACGGATATTGAAGGCCATCCCGACAATGTGGCACCGGCTATTTTCGGCGGCTTTACGGTCAATGCGGTCACAAACGGCCGCGTCGACTGCTTCAGCTTCCTGCCGCGCTTCCGCATGAAATTTGTGGTGGCTGTGCCGAATTTCCCGCTCTCGACGCGTATGGCCCGCAAGGTGCTGCCGACGGAAGTGCCGATGAAGGATGCCATCTTCAATATCGGCCGTGCTTCGATGCTCGTCGCAGCCCTGACGCGCGGCAATGAGCGCTATCTGCGCCTCGGTCTTGACGATGCCCTGCATCAGCCGTACCGTGCCGAGCTCATCCCCGGCATGTACGATGTCTTCAAGGCGGCCCGCAAGGCCGGCGCTGCCGGTGCAACGCTCAGCGGTGCCGGTCCGTGCCTTATCGCCTATGTGCTCGAACGCCGCCACGCGGAAGAAAAAGTCGGACAGGCCATGCTCGAAGCATTCAAAAAGCACGATGTCGAAGCACGCATCCTGACGCTCGACCTCGATACGCATGGTGCACAGATTCTAAAATAAGGTACGTAAATGTACGTGAATTGAAAAAGGGGCTTAGCGAGCCCTTTTTTTGATGGCTTTTGATATTTTGGTATTTTTGATGGAAGGATACAGGTGAATGAATGACAGAAGCAGAGTTTGCTGCCATCCTGCGGCAGCATCAGGCCCGCGTATTCATCGTTGGCGGCTGGGTGCGTGACTTTTTCCGCAGAGTTCCGCCGCACGATAAGGATTACATGGTCGCGGGCATTGCGGAGGAGACATTCCAGCATATTTTTCCCGATGTGCAGAAAGTTGGCCGCGGCTTTCCCGTGTATCTCGTGGAAATAGACGGCGAGCGCTGCGAGGTTGCTTTTGCGCGTAAAGAAAAGAAGGAAGGACAGGGATACCGGGGGTTTCGCGTCTCGTACGACCCTTCGGTGACGGTCGAAGAAGACCTTTTTCGGCGCGATACGACGATGAACAGCATGGCGCTTGAACTGCCGGAACATCAACTCATCGACCCGTATCATGGCCGCGAAGATGTAGAGAAGAAACAGATTCGCGCGGTTTCCGCTCATTTCACGGAAGACCCCGTACGGGCCCTGCGGGCGGCGCGTCAGGCCGCAGAGTTTGATTTCACGATTACGGACGAAACCTACCATTATATGAGGGCCTGCCGTGAGGAACTGCAGCATGAGCCGCAGGAACGCATCATCGGCGAGCTGCGCCGTGCCCTGCAGGCAGAGCGTCCGTCCGTATTCTTCCGTGCACTGGCGAGGGCGGAGCTCCTTGAAGTAACTTTCCCCGAGCTTTTCCGGCTGATTGGCAAAACGCAGCCAAAGGAATATCATCCGGAGGGGGATGCCTGGCAGCATACGCTTCTGGTACTCGATGAGACGGCAAAGCATACACAAAGTACCGCTGCCCGTTTTGCCGCGCTCGTGCACGACATCGGCAAAGGCACGACGCCAAAGGCGATGGAGCCGCATCATTACGGCCATGAGGCAAGGGGACTTACGGAACTTGCCAAATGGGACCAGCGCGTGACGCTGCCGAAGGACTGGCTGCGGGCGGGCAGTTTTGTCATCGAGCAGCATATGCGCGCGCCGCTCATCAGGAAGGCGGGCAAGATTGCCTCGCTTTTGCTCGCCATTGACAAACAGAAGAGCGTATTATCCTTTGCGGATTTCAACGCGGTCATCCGGGCCGACCATCACAGTCTGCCCGAATATCTTGTGCACGGAGAAGAACTCGTCAGGGCCATGAAGGCCGTCAGCGGCAAAAATGCGCCTGACGGTCTCAAGGGCAAAGCGGTCGGCAGCTGGATTCTTGCCCGTCAGACGGAAATCCTGCAGGCACAGTTAAAAATCTTCGCGGAACATCAAAATCAGCAGTAGTATGCATCATAAATGAAATTTTCTTTCATCTTTCTGCCGGACAAAAGCAGGAAGATTTCTTTTTTTCGCGAATAAATCATAAATAGAACATAAAACAAGTTTTGCCGCAGCAAGGCAGCAACAATAGGAAGAATCCTGCGTAAGGGGGAATATATATGGCACTCATCATGCCCTATGAATCCGCTGCACCGAAGATTGATCAAAGCGTCTTTCTTGCACCGAATGCTACAGTCGTTGGCGATGTCACGATTGGCGAGGGGGCAAGCGTCTGGTTCGGTGCGGTCATCCGCGGCGACTTTCAGCCCGTCGTGATTGGCAAGAACACCAATATTCAGGACAATGCGACCATCCACGTCATGTACGAGCATCCGACCACGATTGGCGAAGGCGTCATCATCGGCCACAATGTCATCATTCACGCCAAGAGCATCGGCGACCACTCGCTCATCGGCATGGGCTCCATCATCATGGGCAATACCATCATTGGCGAGAACGTCATCATTGGTGCGGGCAGCATCATCGAGAGAGACCGCAAGATTCCGCCCAATTCCATCGTCTACGGGCGTCCGGCGCAGATTATCCGCGGCCTGCGCGATGATGAGATTGAAGCGCTCAAGGAGTCGGCTCTGAGTTACCGCGAGGTAGCCGCAAAATATAAAGCAGAATTATTGTAAGGGGTTAGGAAGGAATGGAAACATCAACCATGGAAAGAACACTCGTCTTAGTTAAACCAGATGCATTTGCCAAACATCATGCCGGAGATATCATCAAGCGCTATGAGGAAGAAGGCTTCCGCATTCTGGCGATGAAGCTTTTGAAAATGGATGAACGCCTTGCGTCCATTCATTACGAGGAGCATATCGGCCGTCCGTACTACAAGGACCTCGTGGGGTTCATGACGTCGGGACCGCTCATCGCCATGGTGCTTGAAGGCGAAAATGCTATCGCCCGCGTGCGCAAAATCAACGGCAAGACGAATCCAAAGGACGCAGAGGAAGGCACAATTCGCAAGCAGTTTGCTGCCTCCGGCCGCCGCAATGCGGTACACGCTTCTGACAGTCCCGCAAGTGCTGCGCGTGAGATTTCCATTTTTTTCAACCAGACCGAGATTTACGATGAGGAGTATCACGTAGAAGGGGATGACTGATATGTCCATCACGACGAAAACGGGTGATAAGGGCGAGACGAGCCTTTTGACCGGCGAGCGCGTCAAGAAAGGCGGCCTGCGCGTCGATACGTACGGCACGCTTGACGAGGTCAATTCGGCGCTGGGACTGGCCCGTGCCTTTGCCGATAAAGACGATGTCGCTGAACGCATCCATGAACTGCAGAAGAATCTGCCGCGCCTCATGGCTGATTTTGCGAGCAATGGCGAGGCAGAGCCGCGCATCACGATGGCCGATGTCAAAGCACTGGAGAACAAGTGCGATGACATCGAGAGTGATTTGCCGGAAGAGCATGAGTTTATCATCCCCGGCGGCTCCCAGAGCGGCGCAATGCTCGACCTCGCACGCACGACGGCCCGCCGCGCCGAACGCTGCGCCTGGCGTCTGGCCGCAGAGGAAAACGTCGCCGAGAGCGACATGATTTATCTCAACCGGCTTTCCGATTACTGCTATCTGCTCATGCGTCTCGAAGAAGATATCTACGAGGATGATTGAGACCTCAGTATTTTGTAATTTTGGTATAAAAATAGGACTGTGCTGTAACAGTCCTATTTTTTATGCATTGAGGGCAGGAAGATTCTGACTTTTGGCGAATATAGAACACATAAGTGAAAATAAGATGTACTAGGAGGGATTGCGATGAAATCTTATCAGAGTTCGAACCTGCGCAACGTAGCGGTCCTTGGCCATGGCAAGACGGGCAAGACGAGTCTTCTCGATGCGTGTCTTTTCAATGCGGGCGCGGTCAAGCGCCTCGGCAGCGTTGAAGAACACACGAGCGTACTTGACTGTGAGCCGGAAGAAGAAAAGCGCGGCCTGACCATCAACATGAAGCTGGCGGCCTGCGAATGGCGTGATTATAAAATCAATTTCATCGACACTCCGGGATATCCTGACTTTGTCGGTGAAGTCAAAGGGGCGCTGACGGCGGCGGACAGCGCACTCATCGTGATTTCGGCGCCGTCGGGCATCGAGGTGGAAACGGAAAAGGCCTGGCGCTATGCGGAAGAGGCGGAGCTGCCGCGCGCGTTCTTTATCAATAAGATGGACCGCGAGCATGCGGATTTCCAGCAGGTCGTCGAAGAGCTGCGCGTGCGCTTCGGCGACGGTGTCGTGCCCGTGCAGCTGCCAATCGGTCAGGAAGCGGCCTTTCAGGGCGTCGTCGACCTGCTGGCCCTGCATATGAAGATTGTCACGCATGATGAGGAAGACCTCATTGCGGATATTCCAGAGTACATTCAGGGCGATGTCGAAGAGGCACGTCAGAAACTCATTGAGTCCGTGGCTGAATTCAACAATGAACTGCTGGAGAAATACATCGAAGGGGAGGAAATCACCGAAGTCGAGGTTGCGGCAGCCATGATTGAAGGCATTCAGGCCGGCAAAATCTTCCCCGTATTCTGCGGCTCGGCCAAGCAGAACATCGGCGTCAAGAAGCTTATGAACGGCATTGTCGAATATATGCCGACGCCGTATTTCCACGTGGCCATCGGCCTTGACCCCGAGAGCGGCGACATCAAGGAACGCCATACGGAAGATGCGTTCTCGGCGCAGGTCTTCAAGACCATTGTCGACCCGTTCATTGGCCGCATGAGTTATCTGCGCATCTTCTCGGGCACGATGCGGGGCGACAGCACGTACACGCATCCAAACAAGGAGAATACGGAGCGCGTCGGCACGATTTTCTCACTGCAGGGCAAGCGGCAGGAGCATCTGGCCTCGGCTGCGGCCGGCGATATCGTCGCAACGACGAAGCTGCAGTCCGTCAAGACGGGCGATACGCTCTGCGATGGGGCCGACCCGATTGTCTATGAGAATATCGAATATCCGGCGCCGATGCTCGCGATGGCCGCGGCGGCCCACAAAAAGGGCGATGAGGATAAAGTCTTTGCTGCACTGGCCAAGCAGCAGGATGAGGACCCGACGATTCTCGTCGAGAAGAATCCGGAGACGCATGAGACCATTCTGCGCGGCATCGGTGAGGTCCACCTCGAGGTGCTCAAGGAAAAACTGCAGCGCAAATTCGGTGTGGATCTGGAACTTCATGAGCCGCGCGTGCCGTACCGTGAGACCATCCGCAAGAGCGTCAAGGTACAGGGCAAGCACAAGAAACAGAGCGGCGGCCACGGCCAGTACGGCGATGTCTGGCTCGAAATCAGTCCGAAGGAAGCCGGTACAGGCAACGAATTCACCGAGACGATTTTTGGCGGCAGCGTGCCGCGCCAGTACATCCCTGCCGTCGAGAAGGGCACGGCCGAGACGCTCGCGGGCGGCGTGCTCGCGGGCTATCCAGTCGTCGATGTCAAAGTCAACCTCTACGATGGCTCGTATCATACGGTTGACTCTTCGGAGGCCGCGTTCAAGACAGCGACGTCCCTGGCCATCCGCAAGGGCGTCATGGAGGCCAGTCCGATTCTTCTCGAGCCGATTGACGATATCCGCATTACGGCGCCGGAATACTATATGGGCGATGTCGTCGGGCGGCTCAATTCGAAGCGTGCGCGCATCCTCGGCATCGAGGGCAAGGGCAAGGATATGAGTGAAATCCATGCAGAGGTTCCTGAGTCCGAGCTCTACCGCTTTGCGACGGAGCTTCGTTCCCTGACGCAGGGCCGCGGCAGCTACACGCTGAGCTTCGCGCGCTATGAACCGATGCCGGAGCGCAATGCCGAAGCCGTCATCGCTGCTTCAAAAGAAAAATAAGGCCATACAGGCAAATAAATAGAGCAGATAAGAAAAAATCTTATCTGCTCTATTTATGATATATCAGCTTTGATATGATGCGCAAAATCAAAGGGCACGCTGAACCTTACCGGAACGCAGGCAGCGCGTGCAGACGTTGACACGTTTAACCTCGCCGTCAACAACAGCGCGGACACGCTGGATGTTCGGTTTCCAGGAACGTTTCGTCTTCAGGTGGGAGTGGCTGACGTTGTTGCCGGACAGCTCGCCTTTTGCACAAAACTCGCAAACATTTGCCATGTGTTACACCTCCTTAATCCTTAAGGGCAGATTGCCCCTAAACACAATATAAGTATTCTAGCACAAATCGGAGCGCCTTGCAAGTATTTTTACTTGACAAGGCGCTCCGATTGTTGTTTTGCAGGGGTGGGCTGCAATTTCGGGGATTGGGGGACGGCAAAATCTTATTTTGCGGCCTGCCCGAGTTCGTCGAGGCAGCGGCGGAACTTCTCAAAGGTAATCTTGAACGGCTCTGTGCCCGTCATATCGACGCCGGCGTTCTGCAGCAGTGTGATGGAGTAGTCGCTGCCGCCGCTGGCGAGGTAATCAAGATAAGCCTTCTGCGCAGGCTCGCCCTTCGTGCGCAGATTATGGGAGAGTGTCATGGCCGCAGCATAGCCCGTTGCGTACTGGTAGACATAGAACGGACGGTAGAAATGCGGGATGCGGCTCCATTCGGCAGCGAGCTCTTTGTCGAGCACGACATCCTCGCCGTAGTAATCGCGGTTGAGCTTCATCCAGATGTTCTCGAGGCGGTCGGCCGTCAGGGCCTCGCCTTTTTCGGCGAGCGTGTGCGTCTCAAGCTCGAATTCGGCGAACAGCATCTGGCGGAAGACGGTCGTGCGAATCTGCTCGAGGTAGAGATTGAGATAGTAGAGGCGTTCCCTGCCTTTGGCATGCTGCAGCATGTATTCAAGCAGCAGATTTTCATTCGTCGTCGAGGCGACTTCGGCACAGAAAATCGTGTACTCGGAATTCGTGAATTCCTGCTTCTGGCTGCTGTACCAGCTGTGCATCGAATGTCCCATCTCGTGCGCGAGTGTTGACAGCGATTCGTAGGTGTCATTCCAGCTCATGAGTACGAAGGGATGGACGCCGTAAACGCCCCACGAGTAAGCGCCGCTGCGTTTGCCCTGATTCTCGCAGCGGTCGACCCAGCCGCTCGCAAGGCCGTGGAACAGGTCATGAAGATACGTCTGGCCGAGGGGCTGCAGGGCTTCCCTGAGGATGGGCTGTGCTTTTTCGTAAGGATAGGAGACAGCGGGCTTTTCGACAATCGGCACATAGAGGTCATACATATGAAGCTCGTCGAGCTGCAGCAGCTGTTTCTTGACAGCCATGTAGCGGTGCAGCTCCGGCAGATACGAGCGCGTGGCCTCGATGGCCTTGTCGTAGACAGAGACCGGAATGTTGTTGGCATCGAGTGCCGCCTCGCGCATCGTTGCATAATGGCGCATCGAGGCCGTGAACTGGCTGGCCTTGACTGATGAACTGTAGAGCGAGGCAAAGGTGTTGCGGAAGGCATGGTACGTCTGGAACAGTTTGGTGAATGCGTCTTTGCGGACGTCCTGTTTTTCGCTGCGCAGGAATTTCATATAGCGGCTTTCTGAGAGCGGCGTGAGCCTGCCGTCTTCGCCGAGCGTATCGGGGAACTTGAGGTCGGCGTTGACCATGACCGTGTAGGTATTGCGGGCCGAGCTGCGGAGCTCACCTGTGCGGGCGAGGAAGGACTCCTGCTCCGGCGTCAGGATATGGGCCTTGAGGCGCAGAAGCTCCTGAAGATGAAAGCGGTATTTCCGGAGTCCTGGCAGGGCCTCGGGCAGGGCACGCAGTTTTTCTTCGGGCAGTGCAAGAAGCTCCGGTTCGATGAAGGACGTCGCGGCACCGGCCTTATCGAGGAGCGGCATGACGCTGGCCACAGCGGCCTGATACTCCTGATTGCCCGTATCGGTGTCGGCCATCATGCGGGCCCAGGCAAAGACCGCGCTCAGTGTGATTTCCATCTCGTCCTGTTTCGTCAGGCAGTCGAGCAGGGCCTGAGGTTCACTTAATCTGCCGCGGAACTTCTGGATTTCCGCCAATGTCTTCGTGATGCCATCGCGGGCCGCCTGCCATTCTGCTGCTGTCTTATAGATATCATCAAGATGCCAGCGTGCTTCAGCGGGGATGTTCTCGCGGTTTGGCAGCGCCGCGTTCTTCATTGTCGTCATGGGCATGACTTCCTTTCTGACTTTCTTCGTTTGGATACTTTTCTTTCTTATTATATCACAGTGTGCGGCCCTATACTTCTGCCGCCGTTCCTGCTACAATGAAATATGTTTACAAGACATCGGCGGGGAGCTTCATTGTGACTGCTGAAAATTTTCTTTTCGCCTTCCTGCCCATCGCAGCCCTGCTCGTCCTGCTTCTGCTGCTGCGGCAGTCGGTACTGCGGGCAGCAGGTGTGGGCCTGGTGCTGGCTGTCTTTGCTGATTTTATCGGCTTTGGGGGAACGGCAGGGCAGGCAGCGAAAGCCTGTCTGCAGGGCGCTGTGCATTCTCTGCCCATCATCGTTGTGTTTGGCACGCTGTTCCTTTATGCCTGGGCCGAAGAATCGGGCAGCCTGCGCCGTCTGCGGATGCTCCTGGCCGCTGCTGACCGCGCTGTTTTTCTGTGCCTTGTTCAGCCTGCTGTCCTGTGCGGCGCCATATCTTATGTCATGAACCGATGCAAGCAAAGGGGGATACATCACTTTGTCACAAGCAGAATATAAAGACATCCTTTGGCTGGCGGTCAATGCCAAATACATGCATACCTCGCTGGCCGTGCGCTATCTGCGCGAATGCGTCAAGGGCTCTGAGATTATGGAGCTCACCATCAATCATCAGCTGCTCGATGCTCTCGGAGAGATTTATGAGAAGCATCCGCGCGTGCTCGGTATCGTCTGCTACATCTGGAATATCGAGATGGTCAAGAAGCTTTTAGAGCTTTTGCCGAAGGCCCTGCCGGAGACCGTCATCATCTGCGGCGGACCGGAGGTCTCGTATGGCACAGCCGATTTTATGCGGGAATTTCCGATGGTCGACTTTGTCATCCGCGGCGAAGGGGAAGAAGCTGTGCCGAAGCTCATCGCTCGCATCCGTCAATTCCATTTTGAGAAACAGGCAATGAAAAAAGTCAGCAGCCTCGGCGTCATTCCGGGTGTTGCCATGCGGTGCGAAGACGGCACCATCGAGGAAAGCACGGATGTAACGGTGGCAGACTTTGCCAATCCTGCTGTTGTGCCGTTTGGCTACCGCGAAGAGGAAATGGAAGGCCTCAGGGAACGCATCCTTTATTATGAGACGTCGCGCGGCTGCCCGTTTTCGTGTGCCTACTGCCTGTCGTGTGCGACGGCCGGTGTACGCTATTTGCCGCTGGCGCGCGTGTTTCGCGAGCTCGACTTCTTCGTGCGCCACGATGTGCGTCAGGTCAAGTTTGTCGACCGCACGTTTAACGCGAAAAAGTCACATTTTCTGCCCATCCTGCAGTACCTCGTCAAACTGCCGGCGTCAGTGCACACGAATTTCCATTTTGAAGTCGCCATCGACTACCTCGACGAAGAGGTCCTCGAGACCTTGAGCCAGCTGCCTCGCGGCCGCGTGCAGCTCGAGATTGGCATCCAGTCGACGAATCCTCAGACGCTCGCGGCCGTTTCGCGCGTCAACCATTGGGAGAAGATAGCGGGCCATATCCGCCGCATCCTTTCCTTCCATAATATGCACCTGCATGTCGACCTCATCATCGGCCTGCCGGGCGAGGGCATGGCGTCGTTTGCGAAGTCGTTCAACGATGTCTACGCCCTGCACACCGATATGCTGCAGCTCGGCTTCCTCAAGTTCCTCAAGGGGGCTTCGATGATGAACCTCGTTCAGCCTTACGGCTATGCTTATATGCCGATGGCACCGTATGAAGTCATGACGTCTGATGCCCTGACGTATGGCGAGATTCGCTGGTTTCACAGCTTTGAGGCCGTTTTTGAGTACTATTACAACGCCGGCCGCTGCCGTCATACGGCAGACTTCCTGATTGCCGCAGAGGAACACGGCGATGCCTTTGCCTTCTGGCGCCGATTGACAAATTGGTGGGAGAGCCGGGGGTATCATAAAGTCGGTCATGCGACAAAAAATCTCTACAAGTACCTGCTGGACTTCTGTCAGGAGACCTACGGCATGCAGGCGGAGCTTCTTGACAATCTGCTGCGCTTCGATGCCCTGATGGCCGACGGCAGACGCATCCGGCCGGTATATCTGCATTGGGATATGGAAAAACATCAGGACAAAACGGCGCCGTTCTGGCGCAGTGACAGGCCGCTTCAGTACATCCCTGATTTTGTCTTCCGCAACTGGCGCGATGTGCGCGGCAAATATCATATCGAGTTCTTTGCTTACGATGTGCGTCAGGCAGCGGCGGGGAAAATCGAGCAGCGCCAGACGATACTCTTATTTGACTTTACCGGCCCGGATGTGACATGTCAGGAAATCGTGCTATAATTTACCACAGAGCATCAATATTATAGAAGGGAACATGAACTATGAAATTAGCAGCAACTGATTTTGACGGGACGTTCTGTCCCATTCAGCAGCCCGTGCCGCAGTCAAATATCGAGGCCGTCAAAACATGGCAGGCCGCAGGCCATAAATTTGGCATCTGTACGGGCCGCGGCCTGAGCCTCATTGATTTCGAGCTGAAAAAATATCCGGACCTTCATCCCGACTACCTCGTCTGCAACAACGGTGCCGTCATCGTCAATGAACAGAAGGAAATCCTCACGAGCCTGACTTTTCCGCGCGAAATGCTTCAGGGGCTTCTCGATATGCCACTCATCCATGAGACGAAAAATCCCATGCGCATCCTGACGGAGACGGATATGTACCTTTTGGATATCCCAACCGTCACAGAGTTTGGTCTGAACATCCCGATGGAGAAAGTGACGTTTGCGCAGGCACGCGAGATGCCCAAGGTCGTGCAGGTCAGCATGCGCTGCGCGACGGTCGAGGAGGCACAGGCGATGACGGCGAAAATCCGCGAAAAATATCCGGACATCATCGGCAACATCAACCGCAATTACGTCGACCTCAACCTCAAAGAGGCCAATAAGCGCGACGGCCTGCGCCGCCTGCTCGCGGTCACGAAGTGGCAGCCGGAAGACGTTTTCTTCATCGGCGACGACCAGAACGACCTGCCCGCCGTCGAGTACTTCCGCGGCTATACCGTAGAGACGGCACAGCCCTTCATGAAGGAAGCCGCCAAGGCCGTTTATCCGAGCGTTGGGGATATGCTGCTCAGGAATATCTAAAAAGGCAATAAAAAAGACCGCTGTGAAAGCGGTCTTTTTATTGTGCTTAAAGCATCCGGATGGATTACTTGTTGGCGTTGACGAGTTCCATAACGCCAGCAGCGCTGTTTGCGGAGCCGAGAACTTCTTTGATCTTGTGCTCAACGAGCTCTTTGATGTAAGCACGGCCATCAGCGCAGTACTGACGCGGATCGAAATGCTCCGGATGAGCGAAGAAGTGCTCACGGATACCAGCCGTCATAGCGAGGCGCAGGTCGGAGTCGATGTTGATCTTGCAGACAGCGGATTTAGCAGCCTTGCGGAGCTGGTCCTCAGGGATACCTACAGCATCAGCGAGTTTGCCGCCGTTGTCGTTGATGATCTTGACATACTTCGGAATAACGGAAGAAGCACCATGGAGAACAATCGGGAACTCCGGAATCTTCTTCTCGATTTCAGCGAGGATGTCAAAACGCAGTTCAGGCGGTACGAGAACGCCGTCAGCGTTGCGCGTGCACTGTTCCGGTTTGAACTTGAATGCACCATGGCTCGTGCCGATAGCGATAGCGAGGGAGTCAACGCCCGTCTCACGAACGAATTCCTCAACCTCTTCCGGCTGCGTGTAAGCTGCTTCATGAGCAGCGACTTTTACATCATCCTCGATGCCGGCGAGCTTACCGAGCTCAGCTTCGACAACGACGCCATGCTCATGGGCATAAGCAACGACTTCCTGCGTGCGTTTGATGTTCTCTTTGAACTCATACTTGGAGCCATCGAACATAACGGACGTGAAGCCATCATCGATGCAGGCTTTGCAGGTCTCGAAATCCGGACCATGATCGAGGTGCAGAGCGATAGGAATATCGTTGACCTCAAGAGCTGCCTCGACGAGGTGACGGAGATACGGGCCCTTGGCATACTTACGTGCGCCGGCGGAAGCCTGGAGGATAACCGGGGAATTCAGCTCTGCAGCTGCTTCCGTGATACCCTGTACAATCTCCATGTTGTTGATGTTGAAAGCACCGATGGCGAAGCCGCCTTCATAAGCTTTCTTGAACATTTCTTTCGTTCCAACTAATGGCATTTTTCATTACCCCCTAATGAAATTATGTTCACTATACGAACTGATTTCATTATAACATAGAACTGGCTTATGGTGTATAGCGGAATGTCAATTTTTACGAAAATCTCGTCATTTGCGAATAAATAATAAGAATTATCCGCATTAAAGACGACAATCCGAGACAATCTGTTCCATATCGGACGGGAGCGGAACTTTGATGTCGATAGTTTGACCCGTCAGCGGATGCGTGAAGTAAAGCCGGCAGGCGTGAAGCGCCTGTCTCTTGATGAGTGTACAGCTGCCGCCGTAGAGGTCATCGCCGAGGAGCGGATGGCCAAGATGCGCGAGATGTACGCGAATCTGGTGCGTGCGGCCCGTGTCGAGGACGAGGCGCACCAGGGAGAAACATCCGTTTGTACGCACGGTCTCATAATGCGTGCGTGCTTCCTGTCCGTCAGGGGCTACTTTGCGCAGGATGATGCTCGGCAGCGCGCGGGCAATCGGCGCGTCGATAAGACCGGACGCTGGCGTGAGCTTTCCTTCTATAATAGCGAGGTATTCGCGGTGGAAGAGTTTGCCTTCCCCGCGTTTGGGCGTCAGCTTGTACTGGACCTGCGGGACCTTGGCGATGAGCACGAGGCCTGACGTGTCGCGGTCAAGCCGGTGCACGGGATGGTAGGCATGATGCTCGCCATGTTTTTCATACCAATACAGGACTGCGTTGCCCAGCGTGCCGTGGGCTTCTTTTGTCGTCGGATGAACGAGCTGGCCCGCGGGCTTATTGACGACCATGAGGTAGTTATCTTCATAGCGGATATCAAGAGGCAGGTTCTCGGGCTCGATATTTGAAGGCCGCACAATATCAAAGCTTAAGATGTCGCCGTTTTTGACTTTGGTCAGGGCCGCATTGGCGGGAATGCCATTGACGCGGAACGTGCCGGAATGCTTGATGCGTTTCCAGAGGGTGGAGGATATGCCTTCTTTTTGCGTCAGAAAAGCCTTGACGGGCACAGTCGTCAAGGCTTCTGGGAGTTCGACGCGGATTTGCGTCATTTTTTTGGGCTGTCCTCGGGGCCGATTTCACCGACCGGGTCATTTTGGCCGGTGAGCGGATTTTTATCCCCGCGACTCATGGCAATGAGACGGAATGCCAGCGACAGGATGATGGCGACGACGGTAGCGAGCGACATGCCCTTGAAGCTTACCGTGCCAATCGTCAGGCTGGCCGTCGAAACGCCGATGCCCATGACGATGGACGTCAAAAGCAGGTTCATCGGGTTGTTGTAGTCGACTTTGGCTTCGACGAGGATGCGGATACCTGAGGCGGCGATGACGCCGAAGAGCAGCATCGATACGCCGCCCATGACCGGCGTCGGGATGCTCTGGATGAGAGCCGCGAGCTTGCCAAAGCACGAGAGCAGGATGGCAAAGACGGCAGCACCGCCAATGACCCAGGTCGAGAAGACTTTCGTGATGGCGAGCACGCCGATATTTTCGCCGTACGTCGTGTTCGGCGTCGAGCCGAAGAAGCCCGAGATGATGGTCGAAAGACCGTTGCCAAAGATGGAGCGGTCGAGGCCCGGGTCTTTCGTGAGGTCATGGCCGACGATGTTGCCCGTGACAATCAGGTGGCCGATGTGTTCGACGATGACGACAAGCGAAGCCGGCAGGATGATGAGGATGGCGCCGAGGTCAAAGACCGGCTTGTAGAACGTTGGCAGGGCAAACCACGGGGCATTTTCGACCAGCGTCCAGTCGACGATGCCGCAGAGGGCGGCGATGATATAGCCGCTGACGACACCGATGAGAATCGGGATGATGGAGAGGAAGCCTTTAAAGGCGACTGAAGCGAAAATCGTGATGGCTAGCGTTGCGAGCGAGACAAAAATCGTCGTGCTGTCAGCTTTGTCGCCTGTGAGACCGGCCATGCCGGCGGCCGTTGGCATGAGTTCGAGGCCGATGACAGCGACGATGGCACCCATCGAGGCCGGCGGGAAAATCACGTCAATCCAGCTCGTGCCGATGGCGCGCACCAGGAGACCGACGAGGCAGAAGACCACACCGACGCAGATGAAGCCGCCGAGGGCTGCTTCGTAGCTGTACTGCGCGAGTACGAGAAAGACCGGGGAGAGAAAGGCAAAACTCGAGCCGAGGTAGGCAGGAATCTTGCCCCTGCAGAGGACGAGATAGAGAATCGTGCCAATGCCGTTGAAGAGCAGGACCGTGGCCGGATTGATCTTGAAGAGGATTGGTACGAGCACCGTAGAGCCGAACATCGCAAAGAGATGCTGCAGCGAAAGTGGGATGGTCTCGAGAAGCGGCAGCTTCTCTTCGACACCGATAGGACGTTTTTGCAAGACAGGGCACTCCTTTCTTTTTGAGAACGTTCTTGCTTTCTACAAATAAATACGTATCCAATTTATCATAGCTTAGGACATATGTCCACTTTTCTTGTTTGCCTTTGAAAACAAGCAGAATTTTATCATTTCATGCATCTTATTTTCGATTTTTTAGTGAATATGTAACATATCGGCTTTTGCGTGTGCTCTCCTAAAAAACATTTTTACATAAAAATGGCGAAATATGGTAGACAGGCCGCTAAATTTCTTGTATAATATGTTTCGATTAAACACTTTAACAAACAAAAAGCCACTGTGTCCGCTTATGATGGATGCAATGGCATATGTTTAGGGGGAGAAACATGGCGCTTATTGTAAAGAAATTCGGTGGCAGCTCCGTCGCTACCACGGAAAAGATCATGAATGTAGCAAAGAGAGTGCTGAGCGAAAAGCAGCCGGGCGACCAGATTGTCATGGTAGTGTCGGCCATGGGCGATACGACAGATGACCTCATTACGCTGGCCAATGGCATCACGAAAAACCCGTACCAGTACGCGCGCGAGATGGATATGCTGCTGACGACTGGTGAGCAGGTCTCCATCGCTCTCCTCGCGATGGCATTCAAGAGCCTCGGCCAGCCGGCCATTTCGCTGACGGGCCCGATGGCGGGCATGCGCACGGATTCTGTGCATACGAAAGGCCGCATCAAAGACATTCAGCCAAAGCGCGTTCATGAAGAACTCGACAAAGGCAATATTGTTGTCATCGCCGGCTTCCAGGGCTGCGATGACATTGGCGACCTCGTGACGCTCGGCCGCGGCGGCTCCGATACGTCGGCCGTTGCTCTTGCCGGTGCACTCAAGGCAGATTCCTGCGAAATCTACACGGATGTCGACGGCGTTTATTCGGCTGACCCGCGTATTGTCAAGAATGCACGCAAGATGAAAGAAATCACGTACTACGAGATGCTCGAGATGGCACGTCTTGGTGCCGGCGTCATGCAGCCGCGTTCCGTCGAGATGGGCAAGTACTTCAATATTCCAATTCACGTTCGTTCGACGTTCACGAATAAACCAGGCACGATCATTAGGGAGGACTATACAATGGAAGATAAGGATTTTGTAATCCGCGGTGTCGCACACGATGAGAAGGTAGCAAAGATTGCCGTACTTGGCATTCCGAACACGCCGGGCATTGCCCATGAAATTTTCTCGGCACTCGCTGAGGCCAACATCGATGTCGACATGATCGTGCAGAGCATCCGCAACATCGAAAAGAATGTCACGGATATGGTCTTCACGGTGGCTTCGGACGACCTCACTCAGGCAAAGAAAGTCGTCGACAAAGTCGCTGACAAACTCAATGCCATCGCTGTTCTCATCGAGGAAGACGTTGCGAAAGTCTCGATTGTCGGCGCTGGCATGCTCGGCAACCCAGGCATCGCAGCCCGTATGTTCGGTGCTCTTTCGAAGGCACAGATCAACATCGACATCATCAGCACGTCGGAAATCAGCATTTCCTGCCTTGTCAAGGGTTCGCAGCTCAAGGAAGCTGTCAATGCCATCCACGACGAGTTCTTCCCGGCAAAGGCTTAAGTTTTTATTTTTGGCAGAGCGGCCACCCCTTTTTGGGGGTGGCTTTTCTGTTATACCGCATTTCTCGTGTTGCCGATTGACTTTTTTCCTCTTTGCCGCGAATTTGCTTTTATTTACGGAGGAGTGTAGGCAATTATCTAGAAATATTGTATACTTATCCGTTTTTATCTGGACAGATGGGGGAAAAGCGTTTATGATATACTCAACACGCGGATATGCGTAGATATCATATGGAATTCAGTGTTTATATTTGTGAAAGCGAAAGGAAGTTTGTTCTATGACGACGAGTATGGCAGCGTCTCATGCTGCAAGCAAGAGACTCAAGGATGCGATTTTCGGTGCAAGTGCGGCCTGCCGCGAAGCAGCTGAGAAATACGGCGCTGATAAAGTCACGAATGCGACGATGGGCGTCATGATGGACGAAAACGGCAAATTCGCAAGTCTCCCGACGATGGAACGCGTCTTCCGCTCGCTGTCCATTGAAGATTACGCACGCTATGCCCCAATCCCGGGCCTGCCCGAATATCTCGATGCTGTCCTCGATGCGACGTTTGCTGACCAGCGTCCGGATGGCTATCTCGCGGCCATCGCTACGTCGGGCGGCACGGGTGCCATCCATCACGCTGTGGCCAATTACGCAGAGCACGGCGACGAGGTCCTGACGGCCGACTGGTTCTGGGGCACGTACAATGTCATCTGCAACGAATGCGGCTCGCATCTGACGAATTACCAGCTGTTCGATGAGAACAACAATTTCAATATCAAGGACTACACGGCAAAAGTCGATGCCATCATGGCCAAGCAGGACAGCCTGCTTTCCATCATCAACACGCCGGCGCATAATCCGACGGGCTTCAGCCTGACGGAAGAGGACTGGGACAATGTCCTCGCCCTGACGAAGAAATACGCAGCTAAGGGCAAGAAGATGAGCATCCTCGTCGATATTGCCTACATCGACTATGCCGGCGAGAAGAACGAGACGCGCCGCTTCATGAAAAAGTTCGGCAACCTGCCGGACAACATCCTCGTCATGTTCTCGTTCTCGATGTCGAAGGGCTACACGGCTTACGGCCAGCGCACGGGCGCGCTCGTCGCTGTTTCCTCGAGCAAGGAAGTCATCACGGAGTTCAAGGAAATCAACAAATACACGAGCCGTGCTACGTGGTCGAACATCAACCGCGGTGCCATGACGCTGCTGGCCCGCATCCAGAACGACAAGAGCACGCTTGCACAGTTTGAGAAGGAACGCGATGACTATTACAAGATGATTCAGCATCGCGGCAATATCTTCATGGAAGAGGCAAAGGCCTGCGGCCTCAATGCTCTGCCGTACAAAGGCGGCTTCTTCCTCGCTGTGCCGGCCAAGGACCCGCAGGCCGTCTGCGACAAACTGCACGATGACCTGATTTTCGCCGTACCGCTGAAGCTCGGCATCCGTGTCGCAGCCTGCTCCGTATCGGCTGACAAGATGAAGGGGGTCGCTGCCAAGGTCCTCAAGGCCCAGCAGGCAGTCGAAGGCTGATTCCCTGCATTCACAGGTTAGCATAGTTTGGAATTTTAAGACCGGACGTTCGCTTTTTTTTGAAACGGATGTCCGGTCTTTTTCCGTTTCGGGACGAAATTTCTTATTGATGTGAACGGTGATTGATGTTATAGTTAAATTGTTAAGGTTCGTTAACAATGTAAATAAGTTCGTTTTCGTTCATGATCTAGGAGGACGCAAAAGGATATGTTTAAGTTCAAGCAGAAGGACAGCGAGTTCTTTGACTTGTTCGTGGAAAGCGCCCAGTATTTCTACAAAGGTGCGCTCATGATGGACGAAGTCATGCTGGATTACAGCAAGGCCGCTGACAAGGTAAAGGAGATTGTCGACCTCGAGCACGCAGCAGACGCAGTAAACGATAAGATCATCGACAAGCTGAATCTGACCTTCATCACGCCGATTGACCGCGAGGACATCTACGCGCTGGCCAATGGCCTCGATGATGGTGTGGACAATCTGCAGGGCACATTGCAGCGCATCGTCATGTACCGTACGGGCAAGGCCATGAGCGGTGCTGTCACGCTGACGAAACTCCTCATCGAAAGTACCGAAGAAATCATCCGTGCGTGCTCTCTTTTGAAGAATATCCGCAAGAACCAGGCGCAGATTCTGGAGGCGACGCATAAGATTGGCCGCCTTGAGAGCGAAGGGGACCGCGTCTACCGTCATGAGGTAGCGTACCTCTTTGACAAAGAAAAAGACCCGATTGAGCTGATTAAATGGAAGGATATCCTCGAGAATCTCGAGAATACGCTTGACCATTGCGAGAAGCTTTCGGATATGCTCCGGGGAGTGGTAATGAAGTATGCCTGAACTCCAACTCCTGATTTTTACGGTCATCGGGCTCGCTCTGCTGTTTGACTTCATCAATGGCTTTCATGATACGGCCAACGCCATTGCGACGTCCGTCTCGACGCGAGCGCTTCATCCGAGCCATGCCATCATCATGGCGGCTTTTCTTAACTTTCTCGGTGCCATGTACAGTACCGGCGTCGCTAAGACCATCGGTGCGGATATCGTCAAGTCGGCGCAGCATGTCGATGAGCGCGTGATTATCGCGGCTCTTGTCGGTGCCGTTGTCTGGAACCTCATTACGTGGTGGTTCGCTGTACCGTCAAGCTCGTCGCATGCTCTGGTCGGCGGCGTCATTGGCGCCGTGCTTGTATCGGTCGGCTCTGACGGACTCAATTTTTACGGCATCGGCAAGATTGTCCTGTCACTGATTGCTTCCCCGGTTATTGCTATTGTCACCGGCTGTATCGTCATGACGATACTGTTCCGGATTTTTGGGCGGTTCAGTCCCTCGGCGGTCAATGGCAAATTCAAGAAGATGCAGATTCTCTCGGCAGCCATGATGGCGTTCTCGCACGGTTCAAACGATGCGCAGAAGTCCATGGGTATCATCACACTCGCACTGCTGTCGGGCGGCTATATCGATGTGTTTGAAGTACCGACGTACGTCAAGATTCTCGCGGCTACGGCGATGGCCTGCGGCACGGCCGTTGGCGGCTGGCGCATCATCAAGACCATCGGCGGCAAAATCTTCAAGCTCGAGCCGATTTCCGGCTTCGCTGCTGACCTCAACTCGTCGATGGTCATCTTCTCGGCGACGCTGCTGCATCTGCCGGTTTCGACGACGCATGTCGTTTCCGGCTCCATCATGGGCGTCGGCACGGCGAAGCGCGTCAATGCGGTCCGCTGGGGTGTTGCCCAGCAGATGGTCACGGCCTGGGTGCTGACCATTCCATGTACGGCGGTGATGGGCGCAATTGCCTACCATTTCGTGATTATGGTCTTTAAATAAGAAGATAAATTCATTTTTCTGACATTTGAACGGGAACATGTGTTACAATATAAGTAACACATGTTCCCGTTTTTTATGTGAATGATGCCGCCTGAAATTAAAGGAGGAGTTTCTATGTTTGTTACGATACGCAAAGAGAGAAATGTACTGCCGCAGGCCATGCCGCGTGACCTGGCGGCAGATTATCAGCAGGAATACGCGAGCAAGATTGTGGCCGTAAAGCTTGATAATACGCTGCATGACCTGCAGACCCCTGTAGGCAAGGCGCGTTCGCTGGAATTTGTCGAACTGGAGAGCGAAGAAGGCTGGATTATTTACCGCCGTTCGGTAGAATTTCTGCTCATTATGGCCGTGCATGAGCTTTATCCTGATGCAGAGGTCGCAGCGATGTTCCGTGCGAACAACGGACTTTACTGTGAAATCACGTTGCCGCATCAGAAATTGACGCCGGAAATTGTCGGCGCCATTGAGCAGGAAATGCGCATCATCGTGCAGGAAAACCGCCCGATTGTCAAGGAAGTATTCAAGCGTGAGGATGCGGTCAGGCTGTTCAAGGAGACGAAGCAGATTGAGAAGGCCAACCTCATCGCCTCACTCTCGCTGCCCAATGTCAGCATTTACCGCTGCGGCGGGTATTACGACTATCTCTACGGTGCGATGATTGGCTCGACGGGACATCTCGGCAAATTTGCACTCGACATTTTTGAATCCGGTGTGCTCCTGCGCACGCCAGACCTCAAGAGCAAGGGCGAGGTGCCCGCGTCAGTGCCGCAGCCGAAGCTTTCGGGCGTCCTTACCGAGGCCAAGGACTGGGCCAATATCCTGCGCTGCCGCTACGTGACCGATCTCAACCGTGCCATTCGTTCGGGCCGCATCAGCGAGGTCATCCGCGTTTCGGAGGCTTTGCAGGAAAAGCGCATTGCAGAAATTGCGGACCACATCGCTTCCAACTGCCGGAAGCTGCGCCTGATTCTCATTGCTGGCCCGTCATCTTCGGGCAAGACGTCTTTTGCCCAGCGTCTGCGCGTCCAGCTGCAGGTCTTAGGGTTGCGTCCTGTCTCGATTTCACTCGACAACTACTTTGTCAACCGCGAAGATACGCCAAAGACACCGGCCGGTGCTTACGACTATGAATGTCTCGAAGCTCTCGACGTGGCGCTGTTCAATAAGGATATGCTGGGCCTTTTAAAAGGGGAATCCGTTGTGCTGCCGCGCTACAACTTCAAGACGGGCGAACGTGAATGGGAAGGGCAGGAGCCGCTGACACTCGAGAAAAGTCAGCCCATCATCGTGGAAGGCATTCACGGGCTCAACGAGAAGCTCACCGCGCAGATTCCGCGCGAAAACAAATTCAAGATTTACATCAGTGCGCTGACGCAGCTCAATATCGATGCGCACAACCGCATTCCGACGACAGATGCCCGCCTGATTCGCCGTCTCGTGCGCGATTATCAGTTCCGTGGCGCCAGTGCCCTCAAAACGCTTAAGCAGTGGCCAGATGTGCGGCAGGGCGAAGAAAAATACATCTTCCCGTATCAGGAAGAGGCGGATGTCATGTTCAACTCGGCGATGATTTATGAACTGTCGGCGCTGCGCCGCTATGCCGTGCCGATGCTCAAGGCCGTGACGCCGGATGTGCCGGAGTACACGAAGGCACGGAGGCTGTTGGATTTCTGCCAGTACTTCTTGGATTTGCCGGATGAGGACGATGTGCCGAACAACTCGATTCTGCGCGAGTTTATCGGGAAGTCCGTGTTCTTTAAGGGGGAAGAACAGGTTTGAGGTACGGCTGCAAGGGGAGCGGTGAAATATTTTCGGCTTCGGCTCTTCGCTGAATGTGCCCCCATTTGCTTTGGGGCGTACTTAGGGAATTCGCCGCCTGCCGCGGCGTTCTGACATCGCTGTATTTGGCGGCGGTCTGCTTGGGGCACAGCCCTGCGGGCGGTCGCTCAGCGCCTGCAGGCGAAAATATTCCCCCGCTCCTAGGTACGCAGGGGTTACATCGATGGAGGTGGGAGAGGCTCGTGAGATACGAAAAGAGCTGACTTTTCCAAGTCAGCTCTTTTTTCGTACGCGTAGCCTTATTTTATAGTTTTGTCAATGCCCCAGGCATGGACGCCTTTTTCGTCGCCTAAGATGGCTGGGTCGAAGACGGGTTCTTCGACGCCGGCTTTTTTCTGTTTGGTGTAGTCAAACAAGGCGATGCGGGCGTATTTGGCGAGGCGGGCGACGGCGTAGAGGTTGGTGAGGCACAGGAAGCCCATGAAGAGGTCGGCGAGGTTCCAAACGAGGTTGAGTTCGGCGAGGCAGCCGAAGAGGACCATGAGGACGACGCCGGCGCGGAAGACGAGCAGGTATTTTTTCGTATTGCCCTCGAAGAAGGCGATGTTGATTTCGCCGTAGTAGTAGTTGCCGACGATGGAGCTGAAGGCGAACATCAGGATGAGGATGGAGATGGCAGCAGGGGCGAGGGAGCCGAAGATGCTGGCGAGGGACTGCTGGGCGAGGGCGATGCCGGTGAGTTCGCCGCCGATGGTGTACTGATTGGTCAAAAGTACGATGAAGGCCGTGGCCGAGCAGACAATCCACGTATCGACGTAAACGCCAAAGGATTGGACGAGGCCCTGCTTGATTGGGTGCGTGACATCGGCTGTGGCTGCGGCGTTTGGCACGGAGCCTTCGCCGGCTTCATTGGAGAACAGGCCGCGCTTGATGCCGGTGATGACGGCCGTGCCGATGCCGCCGCCGACGGCTGCCTGCGGGGAAAAGGCGTCGTGGAAAATCAGGGCAAACATCGCGGGGACTTTGTCGATATTGAGGATGATGATAGCAAAGGCCGTTAAAAGGTAAATGCCGGCCATGATGGGCACGAGGAATTCCGTGAATTTCGCGATGCGCGTCATGCCGCCGAAGATGACGAGGGCCGTGAGCACGCAGAGGAAGGCGGCGGAGTAAATCGGGGCAATGCCGAACGCTGTCTTAGCGGAAAGGGCAATCGTATTGGCCTGTACGGAAACGTAGATGAGGCCGAACGTGACGGAAATCAGGATAGCAAAGAGCTTGGCGACATTGGGCTGGCCGAGGGCGTTCTTGATGTAGTAAGCCGGGCCGCCGTGGAATTTGCCGTTGCCGCGCGGCAGCTTGTAAATCTGTGCGAGCGTGCTCTCGACAAAGCCCGTAGCGCAGCCGAGGAACGCGATGGCCCACATCCAGAACACAGCGCCGGGGCCGCCGGTGACGATGGCAATGGCCACGCCGGCGATATTGCCGACGCCGACGCGCGAAGCCGTGCTGACGCAGAACGCCTGAAACGAGCTGATGGCGTCGCCTTCGGTCTTTTTGCCAATGCCTTCCGTCAAAAGGCGCAGCATCTCCGGCAGCAGGCGCAGCTGCACAAAGTGTGTTGAGAGCGTGAAATAAATGCCGCAGCCGACGAGCACGACGATGAGCACGTACGACCAGAGCACGTTGTTGATGGCCGAGACCACCGCATTCAATGCATCCATGATAATACCTCACTTTTCTATGCTTAAAATATATATTTATTATAAAGAAACTATCTAACAACGTCAAGCAAAACAAAACGTAACAAATATCACGGCAGGATGCTGGAAAAATGCGTAAAATGACGATAGGTTATTGAACGAACACGAACCTGACAAATGGATAATTATGACAGTAAATATATGGAGGTTTTTTACATGAGCGCTTTTCTCGCACCGATTCACTTTATGGTATATGGCAAGAACCAGCTGCAGGAACAGCTGATTGCGGCAATTGCAGACAAGGCCGTGGCCGAGGGCTGGGCAGCAGAGACCGATGTTGAAGGTTATGTGCGCCGTGAGAGCCAGCCGCTCGATGCCGTTATCGACCTTGCCAATATCCATGGCTGGCTGTCCGCCAATATCGAAGATGTTGAGCACCGTCTGGCCGCTCTCGTGACGGAGCTGCTCTTTGGCCATCCGGAGCGTCAGGAAGTCCTTGAGGCCGTTGCCTATGACGAAGGCAAAAAACAGGAAGCTGACGAAGGTCTTGAAGCCGGCGAGGCTTTCCAGTACCTCATGACGCATCTCGTCGACGGCATGCCGTGCGATGGCGTCAACATGATGCGCGACCAGTCGGCCAATACGTTCCGCTGGGACAAGATGGCTGATGTGCACAGCCGCTACTGGACAGAAGTTGAGGGCAGTCCTGCGGTCTACAAGGCTCTGCGCGATAAATTCACGGCCGGCATGCTCGATAAGAGCGGCTACGAGGTCTATTCCTCCAATGACGTGAACTATGTCCTGCAGAAAAAGGAAATGACGGCCTGACTGTGCCGTTTGGCTCGATGAGATAAAAAGGGGAAAAGTCACTGCAGCGGCAAAGATGATGCCGCGACGGCAGTGACTTTTTGCATTTTCAGGTGCTTTTCAGCAAATTATCATACAAAAATGGATAAATATCGTCCTGTGGTATTGGTTTTTTGCAGGAGCCTTGTTATAATGGAAGAAATAGTTTGTGTGGGGACATTGTTCCACCTGTTACAAACAGATAACTTATCTCGTGAAATAAAGGAGAAATGTGTAAATGAAACTGGTAGTTACTGTCGTTGGCAAGGACCGTGTGGGCATCATTGCCATGGTCAGCCAGATCCTGGCCGAGAACAATGTCAATATCCTCAACATCAACCAGAACATCATGGATGGCTTTTTCAACATGGTCCTGATTGCTGAGACCAGCGAAAGCAAGATCAACCTCGTTGACCTGCAGAAGGTCCTCAAGGAAAAAGGCAAGGAAATCAATGTCGATATCAAGGCACAGCATGCGGATATCTTCAACGTCACGCATAATGTCTGACTTTCGCAGCTGACTTTGACTGCTGTTTACTGACTTTTAGGAGGAAAAAAGCGCTGTGATAACGATAGATGATATTTTAGAAACAAACCGTATGATTACGGAGAACAAGCTCGATGTCCGCACGATTACGATGGGCATTTCGCTGCGTGACTGCGCACATCCGAATATCGACAAATTCTGCCAGAATGTTTACGATAAGATTACGAAGTCGGCAGAATTCCTCGTCAAGACGGGTGAGGACATCGAAGCCGAATACGGCATCCCCATCATTCATAAGCGCGTTTCGGTCACGCCGATTGCTATCGCTGCCGATGCCTGCAAGACGGATTCTTATGTACCGGTAGCAGAGGCCATGGACCGTGCGGCTAAGGAAGTCGGCATCAACTTCATCGGCGGCTTCTCGGCTCTCGTCGAAAAGGGCTTCACGAATGGCGACCGCGTGCTCATCAATTCCATTCCTCAGGCCCTCGCGACGACGGACCTCGTCTGCTCGTCTGTCAACCTCGGTTCGACGAAGGCCGGCATCAATATGGACTGCGTACGCGAGATGGGCGAAGTCGTCAAGCGCACGGCAGAACTCACGCGCGACCAGCAGGCACTTGGCTGCGCCAAGCTCGTCATTTTCTGCAACGCACCTGGCGATAATCCGTTCATGGCTGGTGCGTTCCACGGCGTCAGCGAGGCCGACAAGGTCGTCAGCGTCGGTGTTTCGGGCCCGGGCGTTGTCAAACACGCCCTGGAGGACCTCAAGGGCGCTGACTTTACGGAAATTGCTGAGACCATCAAGCGCACGGCCTTCAAGATTACGCGTGTCGGTCAGCTCGTTGCCCGTGAAGCTTCGAAACGCCTCGGCGTGCCGTTCGGCATCATCGACCTCTCGCTCGCACCGACGCCGGCTGTCGGCGACAGTGTCGCGCGCATCATCGAGGAGATGGGCATTGAGGGCTGCGGTGCTCCGGGCACGACGGCCGCTCTGGCACTCCTGAACGATGCTGTCAAGAAGGGCGGCCTCATGGCTTCGTCGCATGTCGGCGGCCTCTCGGGTGCATTCATTCCGGTCAGCGAGGATGAAGGCATGATTCATGCCGTTTCACAGGGAAGTCTGTCCATCGAGAAACTCGAAGCCATGACCTGCGTCTGCTCGGTCGGCCTCGACATGATTGCCATCGAAGGCGATACGTCGGCCGCGACGATTTCGGGCATCATCGCCGATGAAGCTGCTATCGGCATGATCAACAACAAGACGACGGCCGTCCGCGTCATTCCGGTGCCGGGCAAGAAAGTCGGCGACATGGTTGAATTCGGCGGTCTGCTTGGCTACTGCCCGATTGTGCCGGTCCGCAATAAATACAGCTCCGCGGCGTTCATCGCCCGCGGCGGCCGCATCCCTGCACCAATCCGCAGCCTGACGAACTGACGGCACGGTTTTTGCTCTGGGGACAGACTCCCTGCCTGACACTTGTCAGATAGACGGAATCTGCTATAATGAAATAAATCGTGAAATTCTGGAAAGGGCTCAATTCATGGATTGAGCCCTTCCTTTTGCCATTTTTGCTTTTGATTGATGGCAAATCATTTCAGCAGAGGAAGTTGATATTATGCGAGTAACAAAGAAAATACGGGAACAGCAGCTGGCCATTCTCGAAGAGACATACCGCGGTGCCAAGCCGGAGCTCGTCTTTCATAATCCGTTTGAGCTCCTGATTGCTGTCATTTTATCGGCGCAGTGCACGGATAAACGCGTCAATGTCACGACGAAGCGGCTGTTTGCGAAGGTCAAGCGTCCTGAGGATATCGTTGCCATGGGACTGCCGGCACTCGAGAATGAAATCCGCGACTGCGGTCTCTTTCGCAACAAGGCGAAGAACATCCTTGCGGCCTGCCAGATGCTCTGCACGGACTACGGCGGGCAGGTCCCTGATGATTTCGAGGAGCTCCAGAAACTGCCGGGCGTCGGCCGCAAGACGGCCAATGTCGTCAGGAGCGTGGCGTTCCATCATCCGGCGATTGCCGTTGACACCCATGTCTTCCGCATCGCCAACCGCCTGAAGCTCGCGGAGGGTTCGACGCCTTTGGCTGTAGAGCAGGGGCTCATGAAGAACATCCCAAAGGAAAAATGGTCGGATGCGCATCACTGGCTCATCTGGCACGGCCGCAAAATCTGCAAGGCCAGAAAACCGGCCTGCGATATCTGCCCGCTGCAGCCGGTCTGCCCGAGTGCCGAGCCGCTGGCCGGCAGTTCATCTGCGAAAAACAAGTGAGAGCAGGAGGAGAAGAAGATGCAGTACAGAAAAGCAACATTTGCCGATATCGAAGAAATCTATCACCTCGTCAATGATTACGCAACGGATGGGGTCATGCTGGCCCGTGCGCGCAACACGCTTTATGAGACGCTGCGCGATATGATTGTCGCCGTCGATGATGAGGGCAAAGTCGTCGGCGTCGGCGGTCTGCACATGATATGGGACCGTCTGGCGGAAGTCCGCACGATGGCCGTGTCGCCGGAGCTGACACGTCAGGGCATCGGCGCCGAAATCGTACGCCGCCTGATTGAAGAGGGCGATGCCCTCGGTGTTGAAAAGTATTTCACCCTGACTTACAAGCCGGGCTTTTTCCAGAAACTCGGGTTCCAGACCATCACCAAAGAGGAACTTCCCCATAAAGTCTGGAAGGAATGTATCGACTGCCCGAAATTCCCGAACTGCGATGAGATTGCCATGGTGCGTGTCTGATTTTCGCAGCCTGTGCAGCAGCGTCTCTTGGTGTTTGTCGGCATTGTACAATTTTGTGCAATTATTTTATAAAACCGTTGACATTGTGTAACGAATCTGCTATAGTAACATACATCAGGCAGAGATAAAACGTATCTGCCGTCATGATGAAAAACGCGAAGACTGAGAGAAGTAATCCCAAGATTCTTTTCAGAGAGCGGCGGGCTGGTGAAACGCTGCAGGGAGACGGGACGAAATACACTCATGAGCAGCAGGCTGAAATTTAAGAAGAATCGAGAGTAGGCTTCGCCGGAACGCCACCGTTATCAGAGGCTAGGATATGTCAGTATCCGAAGTGAGAGGCTTGCGTCAGCAAGCAGGGTGGTACCACGGGTATATCAGCTCGTCCCTGTAGAGGGACGGGCTTTTTCTATACTTCGGGAAGTGTTGGGAGGAACTCATTATGATCATTGTCATGAAACCGGATGCCACGAAGGAAAACATCGAAAAAGTCGAGGAACGTCTGCATCAGGCAGGACTCAAAGCCCATCTGTCGACAGGCGAGGACTGCACCATCATCGGCGTCATCGGCGACCGCAAGAAAATTGCCAACCTTGAAGTCAGCATGCTCGAAGGCGTCGAAAAGACCGTGCGCATCACGGAGAAATACAAGCTTGTCAGCCGCCATTTCCATCCGGAAGACACGATTGTCGATGTCGGCGGCGTCAAGATTGGCGGCAAGGAAGTTGTCGTCATGGCAGGACCGTGTTCCGTTGAGAGCATCGACCAGCTCCGGGAGGCTGCCAAGGCGGTCAAGGCCGGCGGTGCAAAATTCCTGCGCGGCGGTGCGTTCAAACCGCGTACGAGCCCATATGATTTTCAGGGACTTGCTGAAGAAGGTCTCAAGATGCTGCGTCAGGTGGCCGATGAGGAAGGCCTCAAAGTCGTCACGGAAATCGTCGACAAGGACGATATCGACCTCGTCGGCAAATACGCCGATGTCTACCAGGTCGGTGCGCGCAACATGCAGAATTTCCAGCTTTTGAAGGCTCTCGGCAAGGCGAAGAAGCCGGTCATGCTCAAGCGCGGCCTCGCGGCAACCATCAGTGAGTGGCTCAACGCTGCCGAATACATCATGGCGGGCGGCAATGACCAGGTCATTTTCTGCGAACGCGGCATCCGCACATACGAGACATTCACGCGCAATACGCTCGACCTCAGCGCCGTCGCTGCCATCAAGGAACTGTCACATCTGCCGATTATCGTCGACCCGAGCCACGGCACGGGCCGCTGGGAAATGGTCCGCCCAATGGCGCGCGCCGCTGTTGCTGCGGGCTGCGACGGCCTCATCATCGAGGTACATCCGCATCCGGAAGTCGCCCTGTCCGACGGCGACCAGAGCCTGACGCCGAAAAACTTCAACATCCTGATGGGCGAGCTCGGCAAAATCTGTGAAGTCATGGGGCGTACGTTATGAGCAAAATGAAATTAGCCATCATCGGCGTCGGCCTGATTGGCGGTTCCTTGGGGCTCTGCCTCAAGGATAAGCTCGGCGATGATATCTACATCACAGGACTCTGCCGCACGCAGAAGTCCATGGACAGGGCCGTGGCCTTAGGGGCCGTTGATTACGCGTCGGCGGATATTGAAAAAGTCGTCGGCAATGCGGACATTGTTTTTCTGAGTCCGCCGGTGCTGCAGATTGTGCCGATGGTCGAGAAAATCCTGCCGTATCTCAAGCAAGGCTGCATCCTGACAGATGCGGGCAGCACGAAGAACTACATCTGGCAGCATCTGCAGAAAATCCTGCCCAAAGACATCTACTACATTGCCGGCCATCCGATGACGGGCCGCGAGAAGAGCGGCGTCGATGCCGCGATGAAGGATTTGTTTGTCGGCAAGGCCTATGTCATCGTCGAAGATACCGGCGCGCCGCCTGAGGCCCATGCTAAACTCATGAGCGTACTCAAGTATACGGGGGCGAACTTCACGACGCTCGACATCAAGAAGCACGACCGCTGTGCGTCGGTCATCAGCCATGTGCCGCACGTCACGGCCGCGGCGCTCGTCACGCTGCTGAACCGTTCGGGCGATGACCGTGAGTCCTGCATCAAACTCATTGGCGGCGGCTTCCGCGATACGACGCGCATTGCGTCCTCGAATGCCGACATGTGGGCCGACATCTGCATGACGAATGGTGAGGCCATTACCAGTGACCTGCGCCAGCTGCAGACCATCCTCGGCGAAGTCATCACGGCCATTGAACATCACGACCGCCAGACGGTCCACGATTATTTTGCCGCATCCAAACAGCTGCGCGACAAGCTGCTGCTTGACGCCAGCAAGAGATTTGACCCGAACTGATTTGCTGACATCTTCTTCCTTACATAGCGCACATCGGATAATATGTAGTATAATATAAGGAAAGAAACAAAAAACGAAGGGACAATCAGGCAATGAAAGTTGATTTGAATGAACTGGCGGCAGCCTTTGCCCAGTCGGATGTGCGGCAGGGATATGTTGACCTCCGTCAGGGAAAAGTCATCCTGATGGATGAAGATATGGCTGAGGAAGATACACTGCATCATGCTTTTGATATGGAAGACGACTGGGAGCATTACATCCCGCTGCCCAATGTCGTGGATGAAGACGAATACGCGATGATGAAGGCATTTGCCGAGGCGCAGAGCGAGGGGTTCCGCACGCGTCTGCTCGAGGCCCTGCAGGGTACGGGGGCGGTCTCGCGTTTCCATCATCAGGTGCGTCATCTCCTGCTGAAGCCGGCTTGGGAAGAATTCAAGCTGACATACCTGCGCGATGTCGCGCGCGACTGGTGTGAGGAGAATGATATCGCCTACGAAGAGTAATTTTTCTCCCTGCGGTCCGGACGTCTTGGCCCGTGGGGAAAGGATAAGTTTTTAGGGTTTTAGGAGGCTTTGCTATGTCACTGATCAAAGGTTTGCATCATGCTGCACTCAAATGTTCCTGTCAGGCAGAATTCCAGGAGGCCATTCACTTCTATAAAGAAGTTCTCGGCTTGCCCGTAAAGCGTTCGTGGGGCGAGGGCGACGATGCCGGCATCATGTTCGATACCGGTGCCGGTCTCATCGAGATTTTTGCCAAGGGCGGCGATAATCACGAAGAAGGTTCGGTCCGTCATTTTGCTCTCGCAACGGATGATACGGATGCCTGCGTCAAGACCATCCGCGATGCCGGCTATAAGATTACGGTAGAGCCGACGTCTATGACCATCCCCGCAGAACAGGACTTCCCCGTCCGCATCGCCTTTGCTATCGGTCCCTGCGGCGAAACGATTGAACTCTTCAAAGAGTGCTGAGAATGCCGCGCAAATTTATAGACTTGTGAGCAAAGAAAATGACGCCTGCCAGATGGAAAAAGCTGGGGCGTCATTTTCATTTGTGCCATTGCTAGTTTCATGGGAACACATCCTTTTCTGGTATCTGGAAGCTGAAATTCAATCTTTGTTTCTATGTATGTAGAAAGTATACCATAGAATCTGCGCTGTGACTTTGACAAAAGGGACAGCAGCGGGGTAAACTATTAGCAAAGCGGAGTGAAAGATAAAATTTTCAGGAAATGGGGTGTTTTCATGGGAACAACGATACTGCTTCTTTGTGCTGTGGGGCTGGGCTGCTATCTCATCGGCCGCGGCACGCGGAAGGATCGTCAAAGTGCTGTGAGCAAAACGGCGGATGAACCGTCTTCGCCTGCGGCACCGGTACAGGCTCCTGCCGCGCACAGGTCTGCTGTCAACAGGGAAATGACGCCGGAGCGGCGCAGGGCTTTGTCAGAAATCCGTCAGCAGCAGGCGCTTGACCGTCAGCATGACAGCCGCATGGCCGCGGCGGCAGGACTTATGGGGGTGGCCGCAGGCGCTGCCCTCATGCATCATCATGATGCCGAAGCGACACAGGCTCATATCGACCAGGCCGCAGCCATGCAGCGCGATGCCATTGCACAGCAGGACCATGATGACGGAGGTGCGGATGGCTCAGATGCTTCTGACCTTGCGGACGAATTCGGCATCGACGGCATTGACTTTGATGAAGACTGGTCTGTCGATGATGAGTCCATTCATGAGGATGCAGCTGCCGATGGTCAGGACAGCTTTGATGATGACAGTTATGGCGGGGATGATGATTTCGGATATGACGATGACAGCTCTGACTATGCAGGCAGTCAGGATGACTGCGGTGGCTATGATGACGGATATAGTGACTATGGCGGCGATGATGGCGGCGACGGCGGGGATTTCTTTTGATGGAACCCGCCGACAGCTGCGGAAGACTGCAGTATTATATTGATAGAAGGGATTGACCTATTTTTATGGAACAGACAAGTGCAAGAGCCGAGAAAGCGGCAGAACTCAAACACTCGATGAACTGTGCACAGGCCGTGCTGATGGCCTATCAGGAAGAACTCGGCAAATCCAAAGAGGAACTTCTGGCCCTGGGCGATGCTTTTGGTTTGGGCATGGGCGGCATGGAAGCGACGTGCGGCGCTCTGACGGGAGCGGCCATTGTCTTAGGCCTCCTCAACAAGAGCGGCCAGCCGTCGAAGATGCTGATGAACGGCATTCTGCACGATTTTCAGAAGCAGGCAGGTGCGACGCGCTGCCGGGATCTCAAAGGCGTTGGCACGGGCAAAGTGCTCTGTGCCTGCGACGACTGTGTCCGTCTGGCTGTGCTCCGTCTGGATAAAGCGCTGACTGTCCGTGACTGAAGACGTTTTGCCTGCAGAGAAGATACATCTGTCAAATATTTATCCAATAAAATAAAAATATGTAACAGGACGCTATAGATAATCATAAAACTATGGTATAATGGAACACATCAGATTATCGAGAGGAGAACGTCGAATGGAAATGCAAATGGAATTCATCCGTAAACTGCCCACTCCGCAGGAGCTCATGGAGCAGTTTCCTATAGATGACCGCGTCAAGAAAATCAAGACACAGCGCGATAAGGAAATCGCGGACATCCTGACGGGCAGAGACAACCGCTTCCTGCTCATCATCGGCCCGTGCTCGGCCGATAATGAAGAGGCTGTGCTCGACTATATTCACCGTCTGGTCCCGGTGCAGGAGCAGGTCAAGGACAAGATTTTCATCGTGCCGCGTGTCTATACGAGCAAGCCGCGTACGATTGGCATTGGCTACAAGGGCATGCTGCATCAGCCGGACCCTGAGGGCAAGGAAGATATGCTCGGCGGCATCATCGCCATTCGTGAGATGAATGCGCGTGTCGTCCGCGAGACGGGCTTCACCTGCGCTGAGGAAATCCTTTATCCGGAAATCTACCGCTATCTTTCCGACCTGCTCTCTTATGCTGCGGTCGGTGCGCGTTCCGTTGAAGACCAGTTCCACCGCATGATTGCGAGCGGCATCGGCATCCCGGTCGGCATGAAGAACCCGACGTCCGGCGATATCTCCGTCATGCTCAATTCCATCGAGGCTGCCCAGCACTCGCAGGAATTCCTGTTCCGCGGCTGGGAAGTCCGCACGCAGGGCAATCCGCTGGCTCACGCCATCCTGCGCGGCTACGTTGACAGCTTCGGCAAGAGCCTGCCAAACTATCATTATGAGAATCTGCGCTCTCTCTACGAGGCGTATCATAAGCGCAATCTTGCCAATCCGGCTGTCATCGTCGATGCAAACCACGCCAACTCCGGCAAGAAATACCTCGAGCAGATCCGCATTGCCAAAGACGTGGTCAACAGCTGTAAGATTTCTGCAGATATCCGCTCGCTCGTCAAAGGCCTCATGATTGAGAGCTACATCGAGGACGGCAATCAGAAGATTTCCGAGGGCACGTACGGCAAGTCCATCACGGACCCATGCCTCGGCTGGGAAAAGTCGAAACAGCTGATTCTCGACCTCGCAGAAATGCTCTAATATCTATCCTAGCTAAAGGAATATAAAGAAAAAAGGGGAATTGTTCTATGCTCAATCAGGTTTCTGTATTCACGGAAAATACCAAAGGTGCCCTGCACAAACTGACGTCGGTGCTCGCCGGTGCCAACATCAATATTTATTCCATGCTCGCCAGTGACAGCGCGGAGTTCGGCATCATCCGCCTCGTACTGACGGACCCGGAGCTTGCTGTCAGCGAGCTTAAAAAAGCCGGCTACCAGTGCCATATCGACAAAGTCATCGCCGTCGAGATGGGCGATACGCCGGGCAGCCTCGACAAGATTCTTGCCGACCTGCGCGAGGCCAATGTCGCTCTCGACTATCTCTACATTTCCTATGACCGTCAGGCCAGCACGCCGGTCGTCATCTTCAAGACGCGCGAGCCGGAGGCCGAGACATTCCTGCGCGGCAAAGGCTACAAGCTTGTCAACGCGTTCTAAATTTTTTAGTCAATCAAAAAGCACCTGTATCGGCGAAACGGTACAGGTGCTTTTTTGCTTTTATGGTATCGCGTGCAGTTTAAACGGACTGCGCGCGGATGAGTTCCCCATAGGCATCAGCCACGGAAGGACGCCTATCCTCGCGGCGGATGATTTGTTCTCTTGAACGGTCTATCTTGATGCCATGGGTGGGCAGATTCTGCGGACGCTGCCTCTGGAAGCGGCGCATTGGCGCGACGCGGCGCGGAGGGCTGGTCTTGTTCTGGTCTACAGACAAAAAGTAGTGGTCGTCGGTAAGAGAAGCAGCAATGGCTTCTTTATCAACGATTGGTTCAGCAGACAGTACCGCCTTATTCTGCAGAAAAGGCAGGACAACTATTTGTTTCTTATTCTGTTCCGTACACGAAACGGCCCTGAGATTTGTCTGTGACCAGCATTACAGATAAAATCCCAGGGCCGTTTTCACGATAGGATTGATTAAGCAAGGAAGTTAATGAGCACGGTGACGATTGACGAATTGACAAAGTCGACAATCAGGGCGCCGATAATCGGGATGACGAAGAAGGCCGTCGGGGCCGGGCCGAAGCGCTCGACCATGACGGACATGTTCGCGATGGCGTTCGGCGTGGCGCCGAGACCGAAGCCGCAGGTGCCGGCGGCCATGACAGCAGCCTCGTAATTGCTGCCCATGACGCGGAAGAGCACGAAGCGGACGAACAGTGCAATGAAGAGCACCTGACTGGCGAGCATGGCCATAAGGGGGATGGCGAGGTCCGAGAGCTGCCAGAGCTTGAGGCTCATGAGTGCGCACGAGAGGAAAATCGTCAGGCCGAGATTGCCAAGGACTTCGCTTTCGCGCTGGTAGACTTTATAGACGTGCGTATAGTCGGCGACATTGCGGATGATGGCAGCGACGAGCATGGAGCCGATGTAGCCCGGGAAAATCAGGCCGATGCTGCTGAAGAACTGGCTGACGACCGTGCCGAGACCCATGGCCAAAAGCAGGTGGGCGAGGGCATTCATGAAGCGGTAGTTGTTGATGCTCTGGCCTGTGCGTTTTTCTTCATCGATGGCTTTGCGTTCGCCGTGGGCGGCCTGCTCGAGCTTCTGGACCTCATCCTGTGAGTTCTCAGGGTCGAGGCGCTCCTCGTCGGCGATGCTGAAGAGGTGATTGCGGCGCACGAGCAGTTCGCCCATCGGGCCGCCGAGGAGGCTGCCCGAGACCAGGCCAAATGTCGCTGCAGCAAAGGCAATCGTCGTCGCGTTGTCGAGGCCGACACTTTCAAGTACCGGACCAAACGAGCCCGACGTGCCGTGGCCGCCGACCATCGGAATGGACCCCGTCGCGAGCCCCATGAGCGGGCTCAGGTCAAACACATGGGCAAGAGAGATGCCGATGATATTCTGGCAGACGATGAGGATGGCCGTGAGCACGGCCATCTTGGCGACGAGCGAACCGCCTTTCTTGATGAGGCTGATGCTGGCCGTATAGCCGATACTCGTGAAAAACAGCATCATGCAGACGTTCTGCATGATGGTATCCTGTTTGTACGTCCAGATGCCATTGACATAGAGGATGTCGTTGATGACTGCGAACAGGATACCTCCGACCACTGGAGCTGGAATACAGTATTTGCGCAGGAATGGAACCTTGATGCGCAGCAGGACACCGACATAATATACAGCAACGGCTGCAGCCAATGTCTGGTAGATGTTAAGATTTACATTCATAGTGAAACTTCCTTTGCGTTCTCTCGTTTTTTATGTGTAATTTTGTAACACGTTTATTATCATAACAAAAAAATTGCAGAAGTACAACACTTTTGTTATAGTAAAAATAATTTTTATGGTATACTTCAGGACGAAAAGGGGATATCCCTGCCCGTCTGGACGTTCTGTTTGAAAATCTATTGCATTGCAGGCCGAAAGAATGTATAATAAAATCCTAGTATGATTATGTTTGCATGGAAGGATACGGAGCGTATCCCTTTTATTTTATAGGAGGCAGATTTTTAAGAATGAGTATGACGACTAATGACAAGCTCAGAAATATTGCAATCATCGCCCACGTCGACCACGGCAAGACGACGCTCGTCGATGCTATGCTGAAGCAGAGCCATGTATTCCGCTCGAATGAGCAGGTGGCCGAGCGCGTAATGGACTCGGGCGATATCGAGCGCGAGCGCGGCATCACGATTCTCTCGAAGAACACGGCCATCATGTACAACGGCATCAAAATCAACATCGTTGATACGCCGGGCCATGCTGACTTCGGCGGCGAAGTTGAGCGTGTCCTCAACATGGTCGACGGCGTTCTGCTGCTCGTCGATGCTTTTGAAGGCCCGATGCCGCAGACGAAATACGTTCTGCGCAAGGCTTTGGAACAGAAATTGAAACCGATCGTCGTCATCAACAAGATCGACAAACCCGGTGCCCGTGTCGCTGAAGTCGAAGACGAAGTACTCGAATTGTTCATGGAACTCGACGCTACGGACGAACAGCTCGATTTCCCTGTCGTCTATGCAAACGGCCGTGACGGCATTGCTAAATACTCCATGGATGACGACAGCGACAACCTCGAACCGTTGTTCAAGACCATCATCAAATACTGCCCGTGCCCGAAAGGCGACGCTGAAGGCCCGCTGCAGTTCATGGTCACGACCTTGGACTACGATGATTATGTCGGTAAAATCGCTATCGGCCGTATTGTCCGCGGCAAGATGTATCCGAACCAGGCTGTCGTCGTCACTGACGGCGAAAGCCAGCGCAAAGCTAAGATTGGCCGCGTCTATACCTATGAAGGCCTGAAACGTGTCGAACAGGATGAAGCCGCTATGGGCGAAATCGCCTGCATCGTCGGCATCCCGGACCTCAAGATCGGCGAAACCGTTACGGACCCGCAGAACCCGGAAGCTTTGCCGAAAATCAACATCGACGAACCGACGCTGTCC
>USAK01000006.1 GCA_900552565.1 uncultured Selenomonas sp.
GCATGTGTTAAGCACGCCGCCAGCGTTCGTCCTGAGCCAGGATCAAACTCTCCATAAAATTATGAAGAACCTTGATTGGCTCTAAAAATCTTTTTTGGCCTGAACTTCAAAATGAAGCTCAGTAAAGAAATTGCCGATTGCTTATGTTCATAATCAATCGATGTTTTAATAACATCTGGCTTGAATCACAAATGATTCATGTTGCATTGTTTAGTTTTCAAAGAACAACTTTGTCTTTCGAAGCTCTCTCGCTTCAAGCGACTCATTTATTGTATCGCAGCTTCTTCATTCTGTCAAGAACTTTTTTCTTTTCATTTTGAAGATTTTGGCGTTCATGAAATTCATGAGCGGCTTCCGGTCAAGGAGCTTCATCTCATTTCTTTCATGTCGGCCGGTGTCTTGCGGCGACTTGTATTATATTACAGGAAAGCCCTGCGTTTGTCAACACCCAATTTACGATTTTCTCAAAAAGATTTGTGACTATCCTAAAATGCCGGCAATACGAAAAAAGCACCGCTTTCGCGGTGCCATTCTTCATATGGCAGGGGTAGCTGGACTCGAACCAACGCATGCGGGATTCAGAGACCCGTGCCTTACCAACTTGGCGATACCCCTGTGTCGTCAGCACTTCGCTGTCAACAAAAGATATTATAGCCTATTCCCTGCACTTTGGCAAGTACTTTTTTTATTTTTTACGGAACAAATGGAGAACCTAAAGGTGAAACAAGAAACAAAGAGGTCGCTTGTCTCTTCACAGACGATAGATTATGTTATAATATAAGTGATATCCATTGGCGATATAGCATGTGTTGTTATATAGATTAGGAGGAAAACTATGGAAATTAAATACGATGTCTCTATTACGGCAATCGGCAATCTGGCCCGCACGTTCCTTGAGAACAACAACAGCGCCATCCTGCTTGACGAGGGCATCCGCCCGAATCTTTCGGACATGGTCATCGAGCATACGCCGGGCAAACTGGAAGAAGACATCAAGAAGGGCGATAAGCTCCTGATGGGCGGTGGCAAGTACACCGTAGAAAAAGTTGGCGAAGCTGCCAATGATAACATCCGCGAAGAAGGCCACTGCACGATTGTCTTCAACGCCTCCGGCTCCATGCCAGGCCAGATCATCGTCAAGGGTTCCGCACAGCCGATCCTTTCGGTTGGTGCTCATATCACGTTCACTAAAAAATAAGTGTTCCCCTGTCATCGGTCATAAGCATAAAAAAGACTCTGCATCACTGCAGAGCCTTTTTTTATGCCAGTCCCCGATAAGACGACGGCGCTTTGTTTTCATATTCCTTAGTAAGATTGCGTACGCTCTCGCGTTCGACAAAGAATAACGGCAGCGTCAGATTTTCCTCGACATCACGTCCTGCCAGCAAATCCAGAAGATACTGCGCGGCTTTCATGCCCAGCAGCTCATAATCAAAGGCAACGGTCGTCAGTGCCGGATATACGACAGCACCGACATCATAACCGCCAAAACCGACTACAGAAATCTGTTCCGGCACTTTGATGCCGCGCTCATGGAGATAGCGCAGCACGCCGAGACTGATATTGTCCGTGGCACCGACAACTACCGTCGGTGCCATCTGCAGGATTTCTGCACCTTTATTATAGGCCGAGAGAAAATCAAAGCCCGTTTGTACAAAATCAACCTTCGCTTCGGGGCGCCCTTCACAAAAAGCTTCAATAAAGCCCTGCTTGCGGTCGATACCGACGGCCTTATCCGTCTCTGTGACACCGGCAAACACCGCATGAACATGCCCCATCTGCCGCAGATAAGCTCCGACCATACGTCCTGCGGCCCAGTCATCAATCTTGATGCTGGGAACAGACGGGTCCCACTGACCCGTATAGATAATCGGAACCGGCGTGTTCTTTGCCATTTCGATATGACGCGGCGTCAGACCGACAGAATCTACCAATATGCCGTCCACGCCCTGCTGCTGCAGGTTTTCGATATTCTCGATTTCCTTTTCCTGCGAAAGATGGCTGACTAGCAAAATTCCCTGATACCCCGCCGGGTCGAAGATGCGGTTGATGCCCGACAGCAGCTTGCCCACCGTAACCGAATCCATGCGCGGCAGGACAACGCCTATGAGCTTGCTCTCCTGTGTCTTGAGGCGCTTGGCAAAGAAGTTGGACTTGAACCCCGTTTTCTCAATTGCCTCGCGGACTTTCTTCTGCTTTTCTACACTGATATAGCCGTGATTTAAGTAACGCGATACCGTACTCTTTGACACGCCTGCCAGTTCAGCCACATCTTTTATGGTTACCTTTGCTCCCAAAACGTTCCCTCCAAAACCAGGAGATCCCTCCTGTAAAAATCAGATATCCGGCAGCTGCCAGTCAATCGGCGTCTGTCCTGTCCTCACCAGAAAATCATTGACCCGCGAAAACGGCCGGCTGCCGAAAAAGCCGCGCGCTGCAGACAAGGGACTTGGATGAGGTGATTCGACAATATAATGATGCGGATTGGTAATCATGGCCTTTTTTCGCCGTGCCGGCGCGCCCCAAAGGATGAAGGCCATCGGTTTCTCGCGTTCATTGAGAAGTTCGATGATGCGGTCCGTGAAGATTTCCCAGCCCTGTCCATGATGAGAGTTTGCCTGATGCTCACGGACCGTCAATACCGTGTTGAGCAGCAGCACGCCCTGGTCCGCCCATGGCTTCAGACAGCCATTATTCGGCACTTTGCAACCAAGGTCAGTCTGCAGTTCCTTGAAGATATTCAGAAGAGATGGCGGCGGCTGTACGCCCGGCAGCACGGAAAAGGACAGGCCATGCGCCTGTCCCGGGCCATGATAGGGGTCCTGCCCGAGGATGACGACCTTCGTATCCGCATAACTCGTATAATGAAGGGCGTTAAAGATTGCGTACATATCCGGATAGACATGATGCGTCCGATACTCATTGATGAGAAACTGCCTGAGCTTGCGGTAATACGGCTTCTTGAGCTCTGGATTGAGCAGCTCCGCCCAGTCATTATGAAAGATTTCCATGCTTAACAACTTCCTTCTCTATCCTTAGTCTCCGTCAGTCTCGTCTGAAAGCATTCTTCCTTCAGCTTCATAGCACTGGAAGACGCAGTGTTCCTGCGGCTCTTCACGCACAAGCGTAAACGGTTTCAGCCCCTGCAAAGGGAAAAAACAGTCTGCTGTATATTTACCACTGAGGCGCGTAATCTGTGCTTCGCGTACATAAGGCAGCAGCATTTTGTAAATTTCAGCCCCGCCGATACACCAAAAGCTTCGTCCTGCCTTTTCCTGCTGCAGACGTCCAAGCTCCTGCCAGAGTTCCAGCAGCGTATGACAGACAACGAAGCCTGGGGCTGCCTCAGGGGGCAGGCTGCGTGACAGGACGATATTTACGCGTTCTGGCAGCGGCCGGCGTCCTGGCAAACTCTCCATGGTCCTGTGTCCCATGATGACGGTCTGCCCGATTGTCAGCCGGCGGAAACGTGCCATATCTTCCGGCAGCTGGACGAGCAGTTTTCCCTGAAAACCCAGTCCGCCCGCTGCGTCGACGCAGGCAATGAGCTTTAACGGCCAGGGATGCGCAAGCTCGGCAGAGGGAAAAACACCCTGCCCCTCCGTCTGCCGGCACCATGACTGCACCGTCCTGCCAAGAATCTCTACGCCGCCAGCAATATCCGCCAACGGACGCAGAACAAAGGCCCGCTGCGTCAAATAGGGATGCGGCAGCCGCAGTTCCGGCTCTTCCATAGACACGCCCGGCATATGCAGCAAATCAATGTCAATGGTCCGCGCCCCCCAATGTTCATGACGCACGCGGCCCAGTTCTTTTTCGATACGCTGGCATTCTTTCAGGAGTGCCAAAGGCGGCAGCTTCGTCACCAAGGCCGCCGCAGCGTTAAGGAAAGCCGGCTGGTCAAGCTTGCCCCACGGAGCCGTCTCATACAATGGCGATACCGCGGTCAGACGGGTTTCCGGCACAGAAGCCAAGCGGCGCAGGGCTTCGCGCATGGTCTCCCCACGCGGACCGAGATTTGCGCCGAGACTCAAATAACAGATATTTTCTTTTTGTCCTTTCAACTCAGCCAAGACGCCCTCACTTCCGCTCTCTTGCAATGGTCACAGACACATCCTGGAACTTGCCCGGAATCGGCGCCGCAGGCTTATGGACCGTGATTTCCACTTTAGCAATGAGCGGATATTCCTGCAGAATCATGCCTGCGATACGCTCGGCCACAGTCTCAATCAGATTGACCGGCTTGCCCTCGACAATCGCACGAATCTTTGTAAAGACCTCGGCGTAATTCACCGTCTTTGTAAGGTCATCCTGCTTTCCCGCCGGCTGCAGGTCAAGGTACAGCACAGTATCGACGAAAAAACTCTGCCCCTGCCGGCGTTCGGCCTCAAGGCAGCCATGATACCCATAAAACTCCATATGGTCTAATGTAATACGGTCCATTTTCCCCTCACTCATATCTTCTCACTCGCTCAGCATCGACAGAAGGATTTCGTCATTCTGCCTGCAGTATGGCATCCGTCATGCGGCACATGCGCGCAATCGGCTTGACATCGTGGATGCGCACAATGCCCGCGCCCTTCATGATGCCGACCACGCACGTTGCCCCCGTGGCTTCCATGCGCTCATCGACCGGCAGGCCTAAAGCGGCACCGATAAAGCTCTTGCGGCTCGTCCCCAAAAGCAGCGGATACTCCATGCCATCGATGGTCAGGAGTTCCTGCTGACGGCGCAGCACCGTCAGATTGCCCTCCGGCGTCTTGCCAAAGCCGATGCCGGGGTCCAAAAGCAGATTCTCTCTTGGCACGCCGGCTTCATCGGCCAGCGCTATCGTACGGCGGAAAAAGTCCTGCATCGTCGCGATGATGTCGCGCTCATACGTCTTGCCGTCCTGATTGTGCATGACGATAATCGGCAGGCCCGACTCAGCCGCCACTTTAGCCATTGCGCCCGGCTCTTCCTTGTACTGCAGGCCCCAGATATCGTTGAGCATATGGCAGCCAGCCTTGACCGCTTCTCTTGCAGTCTCTGCCTTGAACGTATCAACGGATACAGGGACAGGGCATTCCTTAAGGATGGTCTCCAAGAATGGCAGCAGCCTCTCAATTTCCTGCTGGGCTGGCATCGTCTTGAAGCCTGGGCGGCTCGACTCAGCACCGATATCAATGATATCGGCGCCGTCTTTTACCATCTCTTCCATATGACGCAGAGCCTTATCTTTCGTATTCCATTTGCCGCCATCGGAAAAAGAATCCGGCGTCACATTGAGTACGCCCATGACAAGCGTACGCTTGCCAAGCTCGAGTTCTTTGCCATCACGAAATACATACTTGCGTTTTGCTGTCATTCCCGTTTTCCTCCTAACAAAAGCCATGCCTGCTGGCAAAGCGATGCCTCATCGCGGAATACGCCCCGGCATTCTGACGTAATCGTCTGCGTCCCATGGGCTCTGGGGTCGCGCATGGTCATGCAGAGCTGCTGCGCTTCAATGACAACGAGCACGCCCTCAGCATCCAGCCCCTTCTCTATGGCAGATGCAATCTGCATCGTCAGGCGCTCCTGCAGCTGCGGACGGTGCGCAAGGCATTCCACCAGTTTGACAAACTTGCCAAATCCTGCTACCTGCCCGTCATGCGGCAGATAAGCCAGATGAACCTCACCAAAGAACGGCAGCAGGTGATGCTCGCAGATGGAATGAAACGGAATGTGCGTGACGGCAACAATGCCTTTCGTATCCGAGGCAAAGCGTTCGCGCCAAATCTCCTCCGGATTCCTGCCAACGCCATCAAACAGTTCTTCATAAAGAGCCGCCACCCGCTTCGGTGTCTGTTCCATGCCCTGTTCCTTAAGATTCAGCCCTACCGCTTCCAAAAAGGCCCGCATGGCCTGCACGGCCTTTTCATTCGTATCCCGCATATCCTCCGCCCTCTCGTTTTCTAACGATTTATCATTATTTTTATTATAGGAAATCCGCGCAAAAAAAACAACCGCCATAACGGCGGCTGTTTATGATCTTCTCGTCTCCTCAGGCGTTACTTGACCTGAATAGCCCCAACCGGGCAGTCAGCAGCGGCTTCCTTGGCATCATCAACGCTGCCCTCAGGGATCTCCTGATACCCCTCAGCAAGGCCATCATCGCCAATGCGGAAAGCGTCCGGTGCAACATCCGTGCACATACCGCAGCCGATGCAGGCAGACTTATCAACGTATCCTTTCATAAGAAAACCCTCCTTATATAACACATTCATTCATTATCCTGACGGACATCTTTATCATAGCACAGACGGCCTGCGCATGGCGTAACAAATCTTACGGAATTTTTGTCATGATTATATTATAGATAGAAAGAAGCTCCTGCCATCAGCCTTGCAGGAGCTCCTTCATCTAAGGGGGATTTATTATATTGGGGTAATCCAGAACTGCAAATTACTCAGCAATGCCCGGCGTCGTCATCTGGCGCGGAGAGAGGATGTGCTCCATCTTCTCCTTGGAAAGGAGACCTTTCTCCATGATAACCTGACGGATCGGTTTGCCCGTGTTGTAAGCTTCTTTAGCGAGCATAGCGGAATTCTCATAGCCGATATGCGGCAGCAGAGCCGTGACAACACCGACGCTCTTGTCGAGCCATTCCTGGCACTGCTCTTTGTTCGGCTCAAGACCGATGAGGAGCTTATCCACAAACGTATTGACGGCATTCGTCATGTATTTCATCGAGTTGAACATGTTGAAAGCCATGACCGGCTCCATAACGTTGAGCTCGAACTGACCGTTTTCAACACCAAGCGTAACGGCGAGGTCGTTGCCGATAACCTGGTAGCAAGCCTGGTCAAGGACTTCAGCGATAACCGGATTGACTTTGCCCGGCATGATGGAAGAACCCGGCTGACGTTTCGGCAGCTTGAGTTCGTTGAGGCCGCAACGCGGACCGGAAGCCATGAGACGGAAGTCGTTGGCCATCTTGATGAGGACCAGAGCCGTCGTCTTCATAGCGCTCGAGATATCGGAGAACCCATCCGTGTTGTTCGTGGCATCGATCATGTTGTCAGCCGTAACGTATTTCTCACCCGTGACTTCGCTGAGCGTCTCAGCAACTTTCTTGATGTAAGCCGGCTCTGCATTGAGACCCGTGCCTACTGCCGTGCCGCCCATGTTGATGACATGGAGACCATCGATGGCATGGTCAATGCGTTTGATGCCGCGGCGTACAGCCGAAGCATACATGCCCATTTCCTGACCAAGCGTGATAGGAACAGCATCCTGCAGGTGCGTACGGCCCATCTTAAGGATGTCCTTGTACTCTTCGGATTTCTTCTCGAGTTCCGTTGCCAGGCGGTCAAGAGCAGCCGTAAGTTTCTTTGCCTTATGGCTCAGGCAGACCTTGATGCTCGTCGGGAACGAGTCATTCGTGGACTGAGCCATGTTAGCGTGATTGTTCGGAGAGATGATGTCATAACGGCCTTTCGGCTGACCAATGATCTCCAGAGCACGGTTGCAGAGGACTTCGTTCATGTTCATGTTGATGGACGTACCAGCACCGCCCTGAATCGGGTCAACTGGGAACTGATCAAGCCATTTGCCTTCGATGATTTCATCTGCGGCCTGAATCAGAGCATCACCGATTTTCTTATCGAGACGGCCCGTTGCCATGTTGGCCATAGCAGCTGCCTTCTTGACACGTGCGATGCACTGTACGAAATCCGGATCGATTACCTGACCCGTGATGTGGAAGTTATCGATGGCACGCATCGTCTGAACACCGTAATAAACCTCATCCGGTACTTCGAGTTCACCAATGAAATCATGTTCTTTTCTCATGTTTGCCACGTTCCTTTCTTTTTCCGCCTGATCTCTCAGGCGAAGCCTGAAATGAAATCTTTGCGTTGTAAGCGTTGTTTTTATTTAGCAAGCTCGGTGATTTCTTCATCACTTCGCTTTGTTGGCTGTATTGTATCATGTATACAAAATACAATCAAGTACATTTTTTAAAAAATGTCTTTTTGTGTATACACAATTACAGATACTGCTGCTAAACCGATACAATAGATTCTTTCACAAAAAACAGTGTGGAAAGAGCAGCGCCTGCTGCTCTTTTCCTTCACCGTCATAAACCAAATCTTAGAACATACCGATGAGCATCATCCACGGCAGGCCGATGCACATCCATACAATCAGATGCATGACCGTCAGGACAAAGCCGATCTTCCACCATTCACCCTGCTCCATGTAGCCTGCGCCAAAGAAGATTGGCGTAACGCCGCAGCCATAGTGCGTCAGGAACGATGCACTGTTGCAGAGGATGGCGAGAATGATTGCCGTCGGGATAATCGGGGCACCGGCAGCAACAAGGATCGTCATGAAGGCGATGAACATAGCAGCGATATGGGCGCTGTTGCTAGCGAGCAGGTAATGTGCAAAGGTGTAGACAATGCAGAGAACGATGAGCATCGTCATCCAGGACATGCCCGCGCAGGCTGCAGCCATCGTTGCAGCGAACCATTTCATGAAACCGAACTTCGAAAGATAAGCAGCCATGTTGACGAGAACGCCCATCCATACGAGGACATCCCAGGCACCATTCTGTTTCGTAACATCGTTCCAATCAATGCAGTGCGTAATCAGCATGGCCGAGAGGCCGAGCAGTGCGACGATAGCCGAGTCAATATGATGGATACTGCCCGTTGCCCAGAGGAGCAGGCAGCAAACGAAGATGACACAGAGGATTTTTTCTTTGCTGGTCATAGCGCCCATGCTGCTGAGCTCTTTTTTCGCAAGTGCCAGCGTTTCCGGCGTCTGCGTGAGTTCCGGCTTGATGATTTTATAGAGCAGATACGGCGTCACAATCGTGAGCAGCAGGCCCGGAATGATGCTGACCATGAACCAGGAACCCCAGCTCAGCGACTGGCCAAAGGCCTGTTCCGTCAGGGTGTTGGCGAGAACGTTGTTCGAAGCACCGGTCAGGAAGATGCAGGCCGAAGTGATAACAGCCGCATAAGCGCTGTACATCAGAAAAGCACCGGTACGCTTGTTCTTGCCGTTCGTTTCACAGCCAAGAGCACGCGTGATACTGTTAACAATCGGGTAGATGATGCCGCCGCCACGAGCCGTATTGGACGGAGTGAACGGAGCAATGATGAAGTCGGCTGCACTCATGACATAAGCGACGCTCAGCGAGCTCTTGCCGAAACGCGAGAGCAGCAGGAAAGCGATGCGCTTGCCAAGGCCCGTCTTGATGAAGCCCGTTGCAAACATGAAGGCCGATACGATCAGCCAGATCGTGCCGTTCGAGAAGCCTTCCAGTGCCTGACCGGCTTTCATGATGCCGAGCACTGGTAAGAGTGCGCAGGCAATCAGTGCAACTGCACCAAGCGGCAGCGGCTGCAGGATAAAACCGGCAATCGTTGCTACGAATACGGCGAGCAGGCCCCACACCAGCCGGTGCCGGAATGAACCAGATGACTGCGCCGATGGCCACACATATGAGGCCGCGGAGCAGCTTGCCACTACTAGTTTCCTTTGACATATGATTCCCTCCTAAGTCATTAGCTTGACTTATCTTTTTATTACTGTATTTAATATACATGGCCGACTAGGAAAAACGACAAAATCCTACACAGTCGAGGGAATAGTTTTTTTTTACTGACAACTTGTAACATATCTCACGACAGTATGATATAATGATATTATTGTTTCCGATGCCTTTGATTTATTATTTCCATAAGCTGCACAAAAATATCAGATTGCCAGATAAAATAAGCATATGATACACTATACAATATACAAGGTCTCTAGTGTATCAATGATATACACCGAAAGCAGACCGCCATCGTCCGCAAAGGAGAAATTTATGCTCAGTAAACACAGGGAACTTTTCATCTTTATTTGTATGCTGATCATCGTGCCGCTGGCCGGTGAGCCGCGCATCCATCCCTTTGGCAATGAGTTCAGCAGTTTCCGTGTGAGCTTCGGTTCGCCAATGTTCCTCTTGTTCCTGCTCTGGCTGCGCAATGTGCCGATGGCTATCTCAGGGCTCAATGTCGGCATTGTCGTCGTCTTGTTCCGCGCCCTGCTCGACACCTTCAGCGGCGTGCCTTTCTCTGCGGCAGTCTACAATCACATCCCGACGTTTTTCTACTATTTTACTTATGCCATCTGCTTCTCCACGCTGAAGCTCAATCACGCCCCCATAACAACACAGGCCATGCGGATTGCCGTCTGGGCCATCTTTGCAGAAGTGCTCGCGAGCATCGCTGAGCTCTACTCCATGGATCTCTTCCTCGGCACGCACGCAGCGGTCATTACCTGGGACGTGCTGACGCGCCTTACGGTCATCGCCTTCCTGCGCTGTTTCTTCATCCTGAGTTTCTTCTTCCTGTCGCAGCTCTATCTGACGGAAATCCACCTGGCTCATGAATCTCACGAAAAAAATCGCCTGACCATGATGATTGCCAGCATCTATGAAGAAGTTTTTGAACTTGAACGGGCCCTTCATAAAGCTGAAACGGCCACACATGACTGTTACGGCGTCTACGAGGAACTGCGCAGCCTGCATCATCCGGAAAATCTGCCGCATATCACGCAGGAAGCCCTGCGTGTTGCCGGCGAAGTCCATGACATCAAAAAGGATAATCAGCGCATCTATGCCGCACTCAGTGAGCTGACAAACCAATCCAATACACACAAACTCAATGATTATCTGACAGCACAGGAAATCTGCCACCTGATTGTCAGCACGCAGAAAAAATATGCGCGGCGGCTCGACAAGAACGTGGTCTTCTCCACTGCCCTTTCCGGCAATCTGCCAGAGCTCCACGCCTATACCATCCTGTCCATCCTCAACAACCTCACGGCCAATGCCATCGAGGCCATCCATCAGAAAGGACAGATTGATATCACGATGAAGCGCATCGGGCCGGAACTGCATCTTGAGGTGACCAACACGGGCAGTTCCATTCCCTTAAGGCGCCTGTCTCAGATTTTCCGACCGGGCTATACCACAAAATACGACAGCGACGGCCGTACCTCAAGCGGTGTCGGCCTTACCTATATCAAGGCACTCGCCGAATACCTCGGCGGCAGTATCACAGCAACCTCCGATGGCAAAGACCAGGTTTCTTTTCATCTCCATCTGCCCCTGAACCGCATCACTACTGCAAATCCAGGGAAAATTTCTCCTGTCCCATCCCCTTCGCCTGAATTCTCAAAGAAAGGACCACAATCATGAACATCATGCTCATCGATGATGATGAAGCCATCCGCGATATGCTGCAGGATATCATTGAAGATTATGAACTAGGCACGGTCGTTGCCTCCCTGCCGAGTGCGGCCAAGCTCACGACAGCCGAGCTCACAGCCCGTCACATCGATCTCCTGATCATCGATATGCTCATGCCAGACTGCGATGGTATCGCCTCCGTCCGCAAATTCCAGGATTTTACGGGCAAAATCATCATGCTGTCGCAGGTCAGCAGCAAAGACCTCATCGGCAAGGCCTATGAAAACGGCGTCTATGCCTATATCACCAAACCGTTGAACCGCAATGAAATCATCAGTGTCCTGCGCTCGACCAGCGAACATATCCGCCTGGAAAAATTCGCCCATACCCTGCAGAGCACCCTGCAGACTACTCTGAATCCTGCCGTCGGCCTGCCGGTGCAGAAAAAAATCACCCCGAGGGAAAAAGCAGAAGTACTGCTGAAAGAACTCGGTGTCGCCGGTACGACGGGTTACGACGATATCCTTGAAATCATCTCCTATCTGCAGGCCCACAATAAGACCAACTCGATTCCTTCACTCAAGACCATCTTTACAGCCATCGCCAAGGAACACGCGGCAGAGAATATCCAGAAAGAGGCCAAGACCATTGAGCAGCGCCTACGGCGCGCCGTCTTTCAGGCCATGGTCAGCACGGCTTCCATGGGTGTCGTCGATTACACAAATCCCAAATTTGAAGAATCTGCTCCTTTCTATTTTGATTACGCCGAAGTCTGCAGCCTCATGCGTACGATTCAGCAGGATGAGAAACCTCAGATTTCCAAGACGCATATCAATACGAAGAAATTCATCCAGGCACTCTATACGGCCTCGCTCGAGCCCTGATTTATCCACAATTTTATCCACAAAACAGCAATGAGCTGTGCATAACTCCAGAAAATCTGCGAAGTTATGCACAGCTCATTGTTCTTTGTTCATGTTTTTAGGGAAATATTCCGTCTAACCAGCCGGAGTATCTGCTTCAGCTGCCTCAGCCTTTGGCAGATACTTCATTATATACATCTTTCAGCAGGGTTTCTTTGCGTAAGGAAAGGCATTCGCAGTGACGGTCATCAGCATCGACCTCACGAATCGTTTCCAAGATGATTTCGCCAATCATCGGCGCATCATCATAGAAAATATCGGCCATATCCTTGTGCGACCATTTTTCGCGGATGCCCTCGCCGTAATTGACCGTGAAGTAAAGACCCGCATAGCAGGCGCCGATTTCGCGTGCCAGATAAACTTCCGGCGCAATGCTCTGGCCGACGATATCGGCATGGCCATTCATCATCGCGACCTCGGCAGGGCTCTCAAAATGACGTCCGTCCGTCACGGCATAGGTGCCGCGCGTAAAAACACGGCCGTCAAAACGCTTCTTCGTCGCGCGAATCAATGCTTCGCGCATCTCCGGACACAGGGCCTGACGCATGATTAAAAGATAACGGCCATCGAGCATGACATCCTTGCGGACGGAAAGGTCGAGGTAATCATCGGGAATGATGAAATCGCGCAGGTCGAGCAGCTTGTTGACCGTACCGACGCCGCCCTCGGAGATGATGCGCTTGACACCGGCTTCGCGGAACGTCCAGAATACCTGGCGCGAGGCATCGGCGCGCGTCACGCCGGAACGCCAGCCGTGCATGCGCACGGTCAGCACGCGTTTTTCACCGACACGGAACAGGCGGAACGCCGGACTTCTGCCATATGGCGTCTCAAAATAAAGATTGTCCTCAAGAATCTCGACATCCTCATCGGGCAGATTCGCCGGGAAATTGCTCGAAAGCGTCCCCGAACCGCCAACAACAGCATAATCTGCCTGAGGAATATTCTGCTCTTCCTGTTTTTCTGCACTTGCCATGAAATTTCTCCTCTCTGCGTCCCTCAAAAATGACGGATAATGCGGTATTCCGTATCGCGCTGCGCCGCTTCACGGCCAGCTCCCTTGATGAGGCCGACCATTTTCTTCGTCGACATGTCGTAAAGTGTGCCTGCCGCCCGCACGACGTTTTCCTCGAGCATGATGCTGCCCGCGTCATCGGCGCCAAAGCCGAGCGTCAATTGGCCGATGCGTTCGCCCTGCGTGACCCACGACCCCTGGATATGCGCGATATTATCCATATAGAGGCGCGAAAGCGCCAGTGTCCGCATGTAATCCCAGCTCGACGTCTTCTCACCGCCGAGCTGCGTATGGTTCGGCTGGAACGTCCACGTGATGAAAGCGCGGAAGCCTCCGGTCTTGTCCTGCAGGCGGCGGATTTTTTCCATATGTTCAATGCGCTGAGCCATCGTCTCGCCAAAGCCGATGACCATCGTCGCCGTGCTCTCCATGCCGATGGAATGCGCGCATTCCATAACGTGCAGCCAGTCGTCCGTCATGATTTTCTTTGGGCTGACTTTTTTGCGCACCTCGTCGACGAGAATTTCCGCGCCGCCGCCCGGCAGGCTGTCAAGACCGGCTGCCTGCAGGCGCTTGAGCGTATCGAGAATCGAAAGACCTGCTTCACGGGCAAAATGCTGAATTTCCGTCGCCGTAAATGAATGTATAGTAATAGAAGGAAAATGCTTTTTGATAAGGCGCAGCATTTTTTCGTAATACGCAAGGCCGAGCTCCGGATAGAGTCCGCCCTGAATCATGACCTGCGTGCCGCCGGCTTCAACTGTCTCCCTGACTTTGTCGAGGATTTCCTCATGGGAGAGCAGATAGGCATCTTTGCTGCCCTGCCGCCGGAAAAAAGCGCAGAAGCGGCATTCGTTGACGCAGACATTCGTGTAATTGATATTGCGGTCGATGATGAACGTGACCGTATTGCCAAAACGCTGCTGCCGGATTTTGTCGGCCTCACGCCCTAACGTGATGAGGTCGCCATGGGCTAAGAGCTCCTCGCCCTCTTTTGCTGTCAGACGCATCTTCATTCTCCCTCCTTCGCCGCAGATGTCATATGAATCGGCTGATAGAATGTATCGCGCTCGACAGGCTCATACCCGGCTTCGCGGATGATTTTCTCCAGCTGCGTGCGCGTGATGCCCGTCTTCGTCTTAGCACCGGCCGCATGGATGATTTTTTCTTCGCCAATCGTACCGTCGAGGTCGTCGGCACCAAAGCCCAGTGCGAGCTGTGCGACAGACATCGTCAGCATAATCCAGAACGCCTTGACATGGTCAATATTGTCGAGAATCAGGCGCGAAAGTGCCATCATCTTCATATCTTCCCAAGCACCGACGCGCTGCAGATGGTATTCCTCGCCGAGCTTCGTATGGGCCGGATGGAATGGGAACAGCATAAATGCCTGAAAGCCGCCCGTCTCGTCCTGAATATCGCGAATCGTAAAGAGATGCTGCAGCCGTTCTGCAATCGTCTCGACATGACCGTACATAATGGAAGCATTCGTACGGATGCCAAGCTGATGTGCCGTCTTCATCGTCTCAATCCACTCCGCCGCCGTCGCTTTTTTCGGGCAGATAATTTTCCGGACGCGGTCCGACAGAATCTCTGCACCGCCGCCCGGCAGACTGTCGAGACCGGCTTCTTTGAGAATTTCGAGTACCTCGCGGATGCTCTTTCCCGTCATCTTGGCAAAATTGACAATCTCAACCGGCGTAAATGCCTTGACATCGGCCTTGGGCAGTGCCGATTTTACCTGACGCACGACATCGACATAATACGAAAATGGCTTGTCCGGATGCAGGGCTGAGACGATGTGAATTTCCGACAGGTCCTCGACCTGCTTCGCTTTTTCAAGAATCTTCGCGATGTCCTCCTGCTCGTAAACAAAACCGCGCGCATCGCCCTGCTCGACCTGAAATGCACAGAGCGGGCAGTTCGAGCTGCAGATGTTCGTCAGATTGATATGGCGGTTGACCGTATAGAATACCTTGCAGCCGCTCTTGCGCTCTTTCGCTTTGCGGGCGCAGTCGGCTAAGAAGAGCAGGTCGTTCTCCTCGTAAAGTGCCAAGGCCTCGTTAAACGTCAGGCGCTCCCCCGCCACGGCTTTGGCTCGTGCCGTTTCGATTTCCTTCATATAAATATGCCTCTCTGTCATTCGATGATACGCAGGATATTGAAGTTGCAGTCACAGGCTGCAGGAATCCTGCCAGCTTCCTTGATGATGCGGATGATATTGTCTTCGCTGAGTGCCGTCGGACTCTTGGCACCGGCATCGTGCAGGATGGTCTCCTTATGGATGGTGCCATCGATATCATTAGCGCCAAAACCTAAAGCGACCTGTGCGACCGGCACGGTCAGCATGACCCAGTACGCCTTGATGTTCTTGAAGTTATCGAGCATGAGACGCGAGATGGCCATCGTGCGCAAATCATCCCACATGCTCGTCTGTTTGATGCGTTTGCCGAGCTCCGTATGCTTCGGCAAAAACGGGAAACAGATGAAGGTCTGGAAGCCGCCCGTCTCATCCTGCAGCTCACGCAGGCGCAGCAGATGGTCAACGCGTTCCTCCAGCGTCTCGATATGACCGTAGAGCATCGAAGCATTTGACTTAATGCCGAGTTTATGGGCCGTGCGCGCCACGTTGAGCCATTCATCAGCCGTGGCCTTATTCGGGCAGAGCTCGCCGCGCACGCGGTCCGAGAGAATCTCCGCGCCGCCGCCCGCAATCGCCTGCAGGCCGCCGCGGTCGCGCAGCTGGCGCAGTACTTCCTCGATGGAAAGCCCAGAAATCTCCGCAAAATGCGTGATTTCAACCCCAGTAAAGCCCTTCATATAAAGCTTCGGGAATTTCTTGTGCAGGGCTTCGACAATGCCGAGATAATCCTCAAACGACCACGTCGGATGCAGCCCCGAGACAACGTGCAGTCCGGCGAGATTCGGGTCTTTCATGGCATCTTCCACAACAGCAATGGCCTGTGCCTTGGTCATGGCATAGGCACCTTTTTCATCAGCGTCACGGCCAAAGGCACAGAACTTGCAGTGAGACGTGCAGATATTTGTCAGATTGACATGGCAGTTGACATTGTAGTAGACGATGTCTCCGCATTTTTCCTTGCGCACATGGTCGGCAAGTGCCCCGAGCCAGGCAAGGTCATGGCAGTGAAACAGGCGGATGCCGTCCTCCCGTGTCAAACGCTCACCGCGCATCACCTTTTCTTCAATATCCTGATATTCACGCGTAGCTAACAAGACAAGACCTCCATATATCTTATTTATACGTCGCTGCCTTTATCCTAAGCAGCATAAATCCGTTTACAAACGCTCTCTATTATATCATTGAAATGACTTCTTTCCTAGGAAAAACGGAAAAACATCCGTTAAAGTCATGAAGTTCCATAGACAACAAAAGAAAGTGCCTTCATAAAAAGAAGGCACTTTCTTTCATGCACAAATATCGTGCTAAAAATCAAAGATACTCTTCGAACCGCTCCATATCCAGCACGCGGATGCGTTTGCCGGCCACCTCCAGAAGACCATCTTTCTGCATGGCCGAGAGCTCCCGCGACAGCGAGGGCCTGGTGACGGCGAGATACGCTGCGAGATACTCGCGGCTGGCCGTCAGGGCAATCTCCCCCTTGGCATCCATATTCTGGAACAGGAAACGTACGATTTTTTCACGCAGGCTGCCGCTGGCCAGCACCTTGATGCGGCCATGCATGAAATAGGCCTTGCGCGCAAAGACACGCATGAGGTTGCGCTCAACCAGCAGGGCACTGCGCGTCGGCACTTTATTTTCATCCCCCAGCCGGAAAAAACTGCTGCCGATTTCCAGAAGTTCCGTCTCTTTTGCCGCTTCGACATAAATATCGTACGGACGCTTGAGCACTTCGTAGACCTCGCCAAACATATCGCCTGGCTCGTTGATTTCCGATACGAAGATGCGGCGTCCGGAAAAGGTATCCTTGAGAATATGGACTTCGCCATGCAGCAGAATGTAAAGCGAATGCGGCATATCGCCATCGTAAAAAACGATTTCTTCCGGAGCGAATGTATGGCGCCGGACCTGACTCGAAGCCATAAGTTCCTGGATTTCCGCATCGTTCATGCCTGCGGTCAGGCTGCTGCAGCGCAGGATGGAACTCACGGGAGCGTTCTTATCAGCGAGGCAGCTGCAGGCTGGATTTTTGCTGTCCCCGCTCATTCCTTGACGAGCAGCTTTTCAATCTCTGCGACGTACATCGTATGATAATCGTTCTTGTACCATTTTTCATCGCAGCCCTTGTCAATGAAGAATTCCGAAGCCAGCGGCTGGGCATAGAGTTTGCGGCAGAGCATCGTCACACGCGCTTCATCAAAATACGTGCGGCCGTTATCGTGCTCAACCGTCAGGCCGGCTTTCTTGATTTTGTCTTCATCGCGGCCCGAGACCGTGCCGAAATAATTCATCATCTTGCGGTAATCTTCCGTAAAAACCGAAAGCGTCAGCCCCTCGGCCTTATCGACGAATTCCTTCGTATAGCGCGTCGGACGGATAAAGATGAAGGCTACAGGTTTGCCCCACATGATGCCAAGGCCACCCCACGAAGCTGTCATCGCATTGGACTTGCCCGCATATTCGCCCGTGACGAGCAGCCATTCTTTACCAATGACCTTGAACGGACTCTCATTAAAATCGAACGGAGAAACTTCTTTTACTGCCATGCTGCTCTTCCTTTCTATAAACCAGAAGACCGGAGACCGGAAATCCTTAAAGTTATGCACATCTTATCCACAAAACGCAGGGGATATCCACAGGCTGACCATGGATATCCCCAATTTTCTGTGGATAAAGCTTATTTTTTCTCTTCTTCCTGCTTCAGAGCATCATCGAGCGTATGCCAGGCAAGGACTGCACATTTGACGCGGGCCGGCATATTCGAGACGTTCTTGAGGGCAAGAGCTTCGTCGAGCTCCTCGAGTTCATCATCATCCGTAATCTCGCGCTTAATCATGCCGATAAACTTTTCAGCGAGTTCCTTGGCCTTCTCGACTTTCTGACCGCGGATGAGGTCAATCATGATATCGGTCGAAGCCTGCGAAATGGCACAGCCAACGCCCGTAAACGATGCGTCTTTGACAACGCCATTCTCAATCTGCAGCTCAAGCGTAATCTCATCGCCGCAGCTCGGGTTATGTCCCTTGAGGGAGCAGGTCGCGTGGTCAAGATGATGCTTGTTCTCCGGATTGCGGCTGTGTTCGCCGATGAGCTCCGTGTAAATATCAGCAAGTGCCATAACCGAGGACCCCCCTTACCTTCTTGAGTGCATCAATCCAGCGGTCGATGTCCTCGCGCGTATTATAAAGGTAGAAACTTGCACGGCAGCTGGCGTTCTGACCGAGGTAGCGGTGCAGCGGCTGCGCGCAGTGATGGCCCGCACGGATGGCGACGCCGTAGCTGTCGAGGATGCTTGCGACGTCATGCGGATGAACATCCTTGACGTTGAACGCGATGATGCCTGTCTTATTGTCGCGCGTCGAATCGCAGCCATAAAGCTCGATGTACGGCAGCTCACGCAGCTGCGGCAGAGCGTAATCAACAAGGTCTTTCTCGATGGCCTCGATGCGGTCAAACGTGATGTTCTCGAGATAATCGATGGCAGCCGTAAGACCGGCGGCACCGCCGACATTCTGCGTGCCGGCTTCGAATTTCGCCGGCAGCTCGGCATACGTCGTATTCTGTTCTTCGACGTACTCAATCATGTCGCCGCCGCGCAGGAACGGAGGCATGACATCGAGGATGTCATACTTGCCATAGAGCACGCCAATACCCATCGGGGAAAGCATCTTGTGGCCGGAGAAGGCGAAGAAATCGCAGTCCATATCGCGGACATCGACTTTCATATGCGCGACGCTCTGCGAGCCGTCGACCACGACGACTGCACCGACGCTGTGGGCCTTTTTGATGACTTTCTTGACATCATTCTTGAGGCCGAGCACGTTCGAGACCTGCGTCACTGCGACGATTTTCGTCTTTTCCGTGATTTTCGTCTCGATATCCTCGTCCGAGAGGTTGCCGTCTTTCTCAAGATAGATGTACTTGAGGACAGCACCCGTCGATTTGGCAACGAACTGCCACGGCACGAGGTTGCTGTGATGCTCCGAAATCGTGATGACGATTTCATCGCCGGCCTTGACGTTGTTCAGGCCATAGCTGTAAGCCACGAGGTTCAGCGCTTCCGTCGCGTTCTTCGTGAAGATGATTTCGGCAGGACGTGCGGCATTGATGAATTTCGCCGTACGCACGCGTGCATTTTCGTAAATTTCCGTTGCCTTGACGGAAAGAGCATAGGCGCCGCGGTGCGGATTGGCATTGCAGCCGCCATAGTAGCCGCAGATGGACTGGATGATCTGTTCCGGCTTCTGCGTCGTCGCGCCATTATCGAGATAAGCAATCTGCTTCCCGTTCATCTTCCTCTTGAGGAGCGGGAAGTCTTTCAAAAATTCCTGTGCATCAGCCATTCGAAAGTCTCCTCTGCAAATACGTATCAATTTCTTTCTTGAGCTCTTCTTCCGGAATGCGGTCGAGCACCGGATTGAACGAAGCCTCGACGACGAGGCGCTGCGCCTCGGAAAGGTCAAGGCCGCGGCTCATGAGATAGAAGAGTTTATCCTCATCCATCTTGCCGACGGAAACGGCATGATGGCCATCGACATCATCCTCATGCGACAGCATGATTGGCACACTGCGGTTGCGGACGTTCGGGGAAAGCAGCACGACTTCCTCATTCTCACGACCAACCGAGCCTTTCGCGCCTTCAAGGAAATCAAGCGTGCCGCGGAAAATCTTCTCGCTCTCGCCGAGCAGCGCACCGCGGACCTGCATATTGGCGTCCGTGCGCTTGCCGCCCTGACGAATCACATAGTTGAGGTCGATGAGGCTCTTGCCGTCACCGAAGTAAAGCCCCCAGACGTCGGCCTTAGAATCGTCGCCGGCGAGGTCAACGTAGAGTTCCGTTGCCGTCTGCTTGGCACCGGCCTCGACGACCGTATAGGAAAATTCTGCGCCTTTGCCGACAAACACTTTGACGCGGCAGGTGTAGAGCTTATCGTCCGGCACAAGCTGGGCATTGACGAGATGGAGCTTCGCCCCGTCCTCGATATGCACCTGCAGTTCGTACTGGCCGCCCTCGCGCTGCGTCAGGATGACCTCGTCCTCTTTGCCCGCTTCTACGAGCAGCTTCTGCGTCTTTATATTTTCATCGATATCCGCCGGGATCCTGCTCTCATTGACGCCGAGCCAGCGCCAGGTACGCATGGGGATCCGGGAGAATGTTTTCAAATCTGCCATATCAGCCCATCGTCCCTTCCAATTCAATATTGACCAAGTTATTCATCTCTACAGCGTACTCGAGCGGCAGCTCCTTCGCAATCGGTTCAACGAAGCCGCGGACAATCATCGCACGTGCTTCATCTTCGTCGATGCCGCGCGACGTCAGGTAGAAAATCGCCTCATCGCTGATGCGGCCGATTTTTGCCTCATGTCCGATATCGGCCTCATCGCCCTCGATATCCATGACCGGCAGCGTATCGCTGCGCGATTCGTTGTCGAGCATCAAAGATTCGCAGTTGACCGAGCATTTGGCGAACGGTGCACGGCGCGTAACCTTGACAGCGCTGCGGTACGTGGCCTTGCCGCCGGCCTTCGAAATCGTACGCGTGTTAATGTTGGCCGACGTATGCGGGGCCGCGTGAATGACGCTGGCACCCGTATCGAGATTCTGTCCCTTCGAGGCGAACGTGACACCCGTGAACTCGCAGCGTGCGTTCTCACCGTGCAGGATGCTGCACGGATAGAGGCACGAGACATGCGAGCCAAAAGAACCCGAGACCCACTCGATGATGCCGTCTTTTTCGACGAGAGCGCGTTTCGTGTTAAGGTTCATCATATTGCGCGACCAATTCTCAATCGTCGAATAGCGCAGGCGCGCGCCTTCCTTGACAAAGAGCTCGACGCAGCCGGCATGGAGATTCGTGACATTGTACTTCGGCGCCGAGCAGCCTTCGATGAAGTGCAGGCTCGCCCCTTTTTCCACGATAATCAGCGTGTGCTCGAACTGGCCGGCACCTGCGGCATTGAGACGGAAATACGACTGCAGCGGAATCTCGACATGTACGCCTTCCGGCACATAGACGAACGAACCGCCCGACCAGACCGCACCGTGCAGGGCCGCAAATTTATGGTCTTTCGGCGGCACGAGCGTCATGAAGTATTCCTTGACGATATCCTCGTGTTCGCGCAGTGCCGTTTCCATATCCGTGTAGACAACGCCCTGCTTGACGAGGTCATCCTGGATGCTGTGATAGACGACTTCAGAGTCGTACTGAGCACCGACGCCGGCGAGGCTCTGTTTCTGCTCAGCCTCAGGAATGCCGAGGCGGTCAAACGTATTCTTGATGTCCGTCGGCACTTCCTGCCAGTTGCCCGTCATCTTCGCATCCGGCTGAACGTAAGTGACGATATCGTCCATATTGAGTTCGGAGATATCCGGCCCCCACGTCGGCAGCGGCAGCGAATTGTAGACTTCCAGGGATTTCAAACGGAAATCGAGCATCCACTGCGGGTCGTGTTTGCGCTTCGAGATATCGCGAATGATATCTTCTGTCAGACCGCTCTTCGTCTTGTAGACGGAGTGGTCCGCATCTTTTATATCATAGAGCGTACGCTCAATATCTTCGACATACGTCTTCTTTTTCGGTACAAATTTTTCTTCAGCCATGGCGTGCCTCACTTTTCTGCCTGGGCATCGAGGATGTGCGTGAAGCCGCGGCGGTTGATTTCATCGATGAGCTCCGGGCCGCCCTCTTCGACAATCTCGCCGTTGATGAGGACATGAACCTTATCGACCTTGAGTTTCTCGAGGATACGCGTGTTGTGCGTGATAATCAGGCAGCTGTTGTTCTCATTGTGGAACTTCGCTACGCCTTCCGAGACAATCTGCACGGCATCGACATCGAGGCCGGAATCCGTCTCATCGAGCAGCGCAAGTTTCGGATTGAGCATGAGGAGCTGCAGGATTTCGTTGCGTTTCTTCTCGCCGCCCGAGAAGCCGACATTCATGTAGCGCTCAGCATACTCCGGTTTCATCTTGAGCTCTTCCATCGTTGCCTTAAGCTGACGGCGGAACGGGATGATCTTGACGCGTTCGCCGGAAATCGCCTGCTTCGACGTACGGATCATGTTCTCGACCGTGATGCCTGGAATCTCTTCCGGCGTCTGGAACGAAAGGAACAGGCCCTTGCGCGCGCGCTCGAAGGTCTTGAGGTCCTTGATGTCCTCGCCTTCGAACTCAATCGTGCCAGAGGTGACCTCATATTTCGGATGGCCCATGATGATATTCATGAGGGTCGACTTGCCGGAGCCATTCGGTCCGAGGATGACATGTACTTCACCCTTATCGACGTTCAGGCTCAGGCCTTTGAGGATTTCCTTGCCTTCGACACCAGCATGGAGATCCTTGATGTCCAAAAGATTCTCTGCCATATGTAAAACTCTCCTTTTAAGATCGATACTCTGGATTTTTAATCCTTACAAAATTACTCGGGATTGATAAATTCATTGTATGGCCTATATCCGAAAAAGTCAATAGCCATAGCCATAATCTATAAGCTTCATCTATATATATGCGCAGATTTCATAAAAAAAGCTTCCCAAAAGCGGGAAGCTCTATGATAAATATCACAAAAACCTATGAAACTGCGTTTTATGTTTCGTTCAGTTCAGAAAGTCAAAATGACGGCTGAGCGAGGCAGCAATGCCATCCTCATTGTTCGACAGCGTGATTTCGTCGGCCATATCCTTGAGCTCATCGCAGGCGTTGCCCATGGCCACGCCATGACCGGCAAAATCGAGCATGCTCATGTCATTCTGGGCATCGCCAAAAGCCATGACCTCGCTACGCTCGATGCCAAGACGCTCGCAGACACGCGCGAGCGACGCCGACTTGCTGACGCCTTTGACCGTCGCCTCATAGAACCACGGTGCCGACTGTACAAAGGAAAGTTCATCCTCAAAGCCGCGGCGGATGTCCGCAAGGTGCGGCACGAGAATCTCATTCGGCGCCGCCGTCAGGATCTTAACCGGCGAGAAACCGCGCGCCTCCACCGCATCGGCGATATTTTCGACAATCTCGATGCGCAGATTGTTGTTGCGGCTCTCATCCTGCACCTTGTGACGGCTGGCATCCGTCGTAAAGATGGAAACACCGTCATCGACAATCGGGGAAAGCTCCGGATAAGCCTCCAGATGACGCAGGAAGCGCAGGGCTGTTCCGCGGCCGATGGCCTGCGAGTAAAGGATTTCGCCCGTCGTCGCATCCTCGATGCGGCCGCCATTATAGGAAAGCAGCAGCCCGTGATGCTTCTTGAGGTCAAGGGCACCCGCCTCACGCGCAAGTCCCGGCGCCTGGCGGCCGGAGGCCAGCACGACAGTCACGCCATGGCGCTGTACAGCAAGAAGCGCCTCGCGCGTCTTCGGCGTAATCTTCTTTTCATCATTATTGAGCGTGCCATCGAGATCGAGAGCAATCATCTTATACATCTGTTGTGTTCATCCTTTCCGGCAGTGCCGCCGCTGTCCCTTCACTCATTTTCGGTGAAGAGACAAAAACAATCCTGGTATCGCAAAACCAATTAACCGCGACCATTATAGCAGAAAAAAGAAACTCCAGCAATCGGCAAAAGCCGCAGGCAGGAAATACGAAGCTCAAGCACGAATAAAAAATGCAGGAATCTATAATATAGAAGGAAGATATACCATGGTAACCATCAAACAGATTGCTGAGCTCTGCGGAGTCTCGCGTGGCACGGTCGACCGCGTGCTCAACGGGCGCGGCAAAGTCAAGCCGGAAAAAGAACGCCTCGTGCGTGAAATGGCCGAAAAACTTCACTATCATCCCAATCCTGCAGGCAAGGCCCTCGCTGCCCGCAAAAAGCATCCCGTCGTCGGCGTCCTGATTGTTTCTGATGGTGTCCATTTTTTTGATGATGTCCTGCATTCCATGCATCACATGGCCGATAAATATGCCTCGTACGGTCTCGAAGTCATCTGGCGCAGCATGCGCGGGTTTGATGTCGACCGGCAATGCGAGATTATCGACGAGCTCAGGGCACAGGGCATCAACGGCCTGATCATCGACCCGCTCAATCATCCGCGCATCATTCAGAAAATCGATGAATGCGTCGACGATGATATCTTTGTCGTCACACTCAACAATGATGTCGAGACGTCAAAGCGCCAGTGCTATGTCGGGCCGGATTATCCCAACGGCGGCAGAACGGCCGCTGCCCTGCTGCGCATGATTCATCAGGGGCCATTGCACGCAGCGGTCCTTCTGGGCTCGCTCAACATGCTCGGCCATCGTCAGCGGCTTGACGGCTTTCTCGAAGTCATGCGAGAACATCCTGACTTTGAATTTCTCGGCGTACAGGAAACCGAAGATGATGATATGATTGCCTATGAGGACGTGCGCCAGCTCCTCGCCGACCACCCTGAGACCAACGCCCTGTTCGTCATCTCATCCGGTGCCTACGGCGCCGCCCGCGCCGTGCTCGCCGCCAAACGTCATGACATTACCGTGATTGTCTTCGATACCATCCCCACGACCATCGAGATGATGAAAAAAGGCGTCATCCAGGCCGCAATTTATCAGCACCCGCATCAGCAGGGCCAGCGCTCCATGCAGATTGTCTTCGATTATCTCGTCAACGGCATCGCTCCCGAACATGAAAAATACATCATGCGCAACGAAATCCGCATCCTGCAGAATATCGAAGAATAACTTTCGATCTTGACTAGCAAATATATTGACTATATGCGAAAAACGCATCCTCAAACGAGGATGCGTTTTTCTGGTGTATGGATTTGGTTTATGCAATTAAAGGGGAATCAGCAAATCTCTACGAGGTCCATGCCGAGCATCGTGCCGAGGTCATGGATCTGCTCTTCCGTGATGCGGAAGGAAAGGACCGTGTGATGGCCGCCGCCAGCGTGAATCCACTCCGTCGCGCCCTTCTTCAGGCCGACTTTCGGCGTCCAGAGCTGTTTAGCGACCGGCAGATGCGGCGTCTCGGCCTCAGCCTTGCGGCAGTCTACCGGATAGCTGATGAGGCGGAAGCCCTCGCGGAAGTCAGCGACCGTGCAGTCGATGCCTTCGCCGTCGGCACCCGTGAAGACGAGGCGGGCCGGGTCATCCTTGCCGCCGATGTCGAGCGGATGAACTTCAACGCGCGGCTTGTCGCTGGCGATGGACGGATCAACCTCGAGCATATGCGCGCCGAGGATAGCTTCGTGGCCTTTGCGCAGGTCAAGCGTGTAATCTTCCATGAAGACCGTGCGGTCATTGTGAGCCATGATTTTCAGCAGGCGCGTGAGGGCTGCCGTCTTCCAGTCGCCTTCGGCGGCAAAGCCGTAGCCGTCGCGCATGAGCATCTGGGCAGCAAGGCCCGGCAACTGTTTGAGGCCTTTGAGGTCCTGGAAGTTCGTCGAGAAGGCCGTGTAGCCCTTGTCATCGAGGAATTTCTTGATGCCGAGGTACTCGCGCAGCTGGTAGCGTACGGAGCTCTCGAATTTCTCGGCGCTGTTGTTCTGCGGGTTGAACGTGTAGTCTTCCTGCAGTTTCTTGTATTCCTTGTCGATGTCCTCTTCGCTGACAGCATCGACTACCTCGACGAGGTCGCCGACCGGCCAATAATCGACCGTCCAGCCGAGCTGGATCTGGGCCTGAACTTTATCGCCCTCGGTAACAGCGACATCGCGCATCGTATCGCCGAAGCGGCAGACCTTGATCTTGAAGCTCTCGTTGTAAGCGACGGCCACATCTTCCCAAGAAGCGATTTCCTGCTGGACTTCTTCATCGCCCCACCAGCCGTAAACGACTTTATTGTTGAGGTGCAGGCGGGCATTGAGGTAGCCGTATTCGCGGTCGCCATGGGCACTCTGGTTGAGGTTCATGTAGTCAAAATCAATCGTGTCATACGGGATCTTGTTGAGGTACTGCGTGGCGAGGTGCAGCAGCGGCTTCTGCAGGAGCTTCGTGCCGCGAATCCAGTTCTTGGCCGGAGAGAACGTGTGCATCCACGTGATAACGCCGGCAACTTCATCGTTGTAGTTGACGTCCTTCATGAACTGCGTGATGCCGTCGGCCGTCGTCATGACGCCCTTGAATTCAATCGGGTACGGCAGCTTGCCGCTCTCATTGAGCTTCTTGACAATATCTTCAGCATCGCGGGCAACGTTTTTGAGCTGTTCTTCGCCATAGAGGAACTGCGAACCGGCGACAAACCAGAATTTGTAATCATTCGAGAGTTTCAGCATGATATGGACTTCCCTTCTGAAATCAATTTTCCTAAAACCTAAATGCGAAATGCAAACCTAACAATCTTTATTTATGGGTGGCACCGCTCTTGGACTTGGCATTGTTCTGCCCGTAATAAGCGTTGGCTCCGTGTTTGCGATAATAATGCTTGTCCAAGAGGAACTGCGGCACGCGGATATCGGCACGCGTGAGCTGCAGGGCATGGTAATTCATCTCGGCGACGACTTCGAGAATCTTCGCATTCTCGACGGCCTTCTTGGGGCTCGGCCCCCAAGTGAACGGACCATGCTGCTTGACGAGAACGGCCGGTACTGCATCGGGATCGATGCCGTATTCCTTGAAGGTACGGACGATGACCTTGCCCGTGTTCTCTTCATAGGCTTCCTCGATTTCCTGCTTCGTCAGGGCATCGGTCACAGGCACATCGCCGTAGAATGTATCGGCATGCGTCGTGCCGAGGGCCTCAATCGGCACACCGGCTTCGGCAAACGAGACAGCCCATTTGGAATGCGTGTGCACCACGGCCTTGATGTTTGGGAAGGCCTTGTAAAGCACAAGGTGCGTCATCGTATCGCTCGAAGGATTCATCTCGCCTTCGACGACATGGCCCTCAAGGTCGACGACGACCATGTCCGAAGGCTTGAGGTCCTCATACGGTACGCCCGACGGCTTGATGACAAAGAGGTTCTTCTCGCGGTCGATGCCGGAGACATTGCCCCAGGTAAACGTGACGATGCCGAGCTTTGGCAGCATCATGTTGGCTTCATAAACTTCCTGTTTGAGTTCTTCTAACATATATAACTAGGATCCTTTCCACCTGACAAATCGAATTTATGCTTCCGTCTGGTCGGGAACATCCCTGCCAGCCTGACGTTCGACCTCAAGGCCAGCCTTGTACGCCGCGATGAATTTCTGGCAGCCGAGACGACCTTCTTCGGTCGGCAGCAGCGTCGAGCTCTCCGGATTGTGGAAGACATCGTCGTCGAGGAAATCCGCCAGAGCTTTTTCGCCATGCCATTTGGCAAAGACAGCGAGCACAGCCATGCCCCACGGACCGCCTTCGCCGGCCGTCTCCATGACGGTAATCGGCAGGCCGAGGCAATCAGCGAGTACCTGCTGACCGATGATTGGCGTCTTGAAGAGGCCGCCTTGGGCAATCATGACATCTGTCTGCACGCCCTCTTCTTTGACGAGGATATCCATGCCGATTTTCAGCGGGGCGAAGCAGCCATAGAGCTGGGCCAGCATAAAGTTTGCCAGATTCATCTTGCTGTGCGGCGTGCGTACGAAGAGCGGACGGCCCGTCTCGACATCCGTGATATTCTCACCCGAAAGGCAGCTGTAGTTGAGCAGTCCGCCGGCGTCACGGTCGGCCTTCTGCGAGGCTTCAAACAGCGTCCGGTAAAGCTTCGCCGGCGTCTGGCCGTGGCCGATGAGCTCAGCAAATTCACCGAACAGCTGGACCCAGGCATTGAGGTCGCTCGAGCAGTTGTTCGTGTGAACCATGGCCACCGGAGCGCCGTCCGGCGTCGTCACGATATCGATATCGCGGTGAACGGCCTTCAAGGGGGCATCGAGTACATTCATCGAAAAAGCCGAGGTGCCGACGGAAATATTGCCCGTGCGTTTGCGCACCGCATTCGTCGCGACCATGCCCGTGCCGGCATCGCCTTCCGGCGGTGCCATGAGAGCCCCCGGTTCAAGCTTGCCCGTCGGGTCGAGGAGCCAGGCGCCTTCCTTCGTCAGCTGGCCGGCCTTTTTGCCTGCGCGCAGCGGTGTCGGCAGAATATCTTGAAGCTGCCACGGATATTTCTTTACTTCAGCGAGTGCGGAGAACTTCTCCATCATCGCGGCATCGTAAGTACCCGACTTCTCGTCAATCGGGAACATGCCCGACGCATCGCCGATGCCGAGAACTTTCTCGCCGCAAAGCTGCCAATGCACGTAACCGGCCAGCGTCGTCAGGAACGCGATGTCCTTGACATGAGATTCATCCTTGAGGATGGCCTGATAGAGATGCGCGATGCTCCAGCGCTGCGGGATATTGAAGCCGAAGAGCTTCGTGAGCTTTTCCGCGGCCTCGCCCGTGATGTTGTTGCGCCACGTGCGGAACGGCGCGAGCTGCTTGCCGTCCTTGTCAAACGGCAGATAGCCGTGCATCATGGCACTGACGCCAATGGAGCCGAGCGTTTTGATTTCGACATGATAGCGGCTCTGCACGTCAGCCGTCAGGCTGTGGAAGCAGTCCTCGATGCCGAGCCAGACTTTTGCGAGGTCGTACGTCCAGATGCCGTCGACAAGCTGGTTTTCCCAGCCGTAGCTCGTCGAAGCCAGCGTCTCGCAGTCTTCATTGACCAGCACCATCTTGATATTCGTCGAGCCGAGCTCCAGACCGAGGGCCGTGCGGCCCTCCTCTATCGCTGCAGCATTTTTCTTCAAATCCATGATAAATTTCCCCTTGCTGTATTGCGCTCTTATGCGTTGCGCATCGATGCCTCAGCTGCTTTTTTCGTACCAGCAGCTTCAATTTCCTCAAGCGTATGACCGCGCGTTTCCGGTACGCAGTTGCGGATAAAGGCAACACCGAGCAGGCAGATGACGCCGAAGATGGCAAATACAGCAGCCTGCGAGAACGATGCTGTCATGATGGGGAACAGCAGACCAACGAGGAACGAACCAATCCAGTTGAACGAAGATGCAAGACCGGCAGCACGGCCGCGGATGGCCAGCGGGAAAATCTCACCGACAATGACCCACGTAAGCGGAGCCCAGGTGAAAGAATAGAACGCGACATAAACGCAGAGGAAGAAGACAATCATCATCGGGTCTGCATCCGGGATGATGCTGTTGATGACAGCCGGCAGGATGAACGAAAGCCCCATGATCGTGCCGCCCACCGTCAGCAGGGTGCGGCGGTTGAATTTATCTGCAATAACAAGGAAAATCAGAGAGCCAAGGACGAGCAGGATGCCCTGGATGATTGGCCACATGAGCTGGGAGCTGGCAGCCTGGCCCGTTGCCTTTTCGACAATCAGCGGGATATAGTAGAAGATTGCGTTAGCACCCTGGAACTGCTGGAAAGCAGCGACACCGACACCGGCAGTTACGAGGTAGCGGTATTTATCCGAGAACAGCGTAGCAAGCGACGGCTCTTTGATATTGGCTTCCGTAGCCGTCATATTCTTGATATCGGCAAGCTCTGCTTCGACTTCGTCCTTCGTATTACGGATGTAACCGAGCACACGGCGAGCCTCATCCACAAGACCATGCTTTACGAGGAAACGCGGGGATTCCGGCAGGCGCAGAACGCCAAGGAACAGGATGATGGCCGGCACAGCGGCAAGACCGAGCATGAGTCTCCAGGCCAGCGTTTCCGGGAAATCCTTTAAGAGATAATCAACGACGTAGGAAAGCAGCATGCCCGAGACAATCATCGTCTGGTTCAGGCCGGAAAGACGGCCGCGAAGACGTGCCGGCGCCATCTCCGACATATAAGCCGGAACAAGGGCAGAAGCCGCACCGACGGCCAGGCCCAAGAGGATGCGGACGCCGATGAGGTAATACTCGCCATCGTGCGGTGCAATACCAGAAAGGATGGAACCGACGACAAAGATAATGGCCGAGATGAGAATCATCTTGCGGCGGCCGAGACGGTCGGAAAGCTGCCCTGCCATCGCGCCGCCAAAAATAGCACCGAACATGACCGCTGAAGTGATCCAGCCGATGATGCCTGCATTGCCCTGAAGATTCCAATCGTTCTGCAGGAACGGCAGCGCACCGGTCATGACGCCGATATCATAACCAAAGAGGATACCTCCGAAGGAACCAAAGAAATAAATGAATGCACTGGGGATTTTCTTCTCCGGCGCATTGCCTGTGCTTGTTACCATTTCTTATCTCTCCTTTGTTCGAAATTCTTTTGTTTCGCTCTTTTGTGTTCGAGCACATTTCATGGTTTTAATATAGCACGATAGTTTTTTATTGTCAATCTATTTTTATTGTTTTTTATTTTTAGCGGCTTGTGTTATTCATGTTGCTATATTGATTGATCTGTTTTATTATAGAAAAAAGACAGGCACAGAAGCGTATGGATTCATCCATGCTTCCATGCCTGTCTTCATTTATATCCGTTTATATGCTCAGATTCCCTATGCCGAAGCAATCAGAAAATATCGTTGGCAATGACGATTGTCTCGTCGCGGTTCGGACCGACGGAAACAATGCCGAGGGCAATGCCCGTGACTTCTGCCATGCGCTCGAGATATTTCTTCGCATTCTCCGGCAGGTCTTCGTACTTGCGGACTTTCGTGATATCGCATTTCCAGCCCTTGAACGTCTCATAGACCGGCTCGACTTCAGCGAGAACTTTGAGGCTGGCCGGAATCTCGTTGAGCAGTTCGCCCTTGTACTTATAGCCAACGCACATCTTGATTTCATCGAAGTCATCAAGGATATCGAGGCGCGTGACAGCCATGTAGTCAATGCCCGAAAGGATGCCGGCATAGCGGACTACGCAGGCATCGAGCCAGCCCGTGCGGCGCGGACGGCCCGTAACAACGCCGTATTCATGACCAGTCTCGCGCAGCTTGTTGCCGATTTCGTTGAGCTGTTCCGTCGGGAACGGACCTTCGCCAACGCGCGTGCAGTAAGCTTTGACAATGCCGACGACCTTGTCGATTTTCTGCGGGGCTACGCCGGCACCAATGCCGACACCGCCGGAAATCGGATGCGAAGCCGTGACGTACGGATACGTGCCGTAGTCGATATCAAGCATCGTTGCCTGAGCACCCTCGAAGAGGATTTTGCGGCCGGCTTTGATTTCTTCATCGAGCAGGGCAATCGTATCGCAGACATACGGACGCAGGCGGTCAGCATAGCCATTGTACTCGTTGAGGATTTCGTCGTAGTCGAGCGGCTCGTGGCCGTAGAGCAGTTTGAGCTCGCGGTTCTTGATGGCGAGGTTTTCTTTGAGGCGTTTGGCGAATTCTTCCTTATCGATGAAATCGCAGACGCGGATGCCGATGCGGTTGTCGCGGTCGACATAGCACGGGCCGATGCCGTTATGCGTCGTGCCGACTTTGCCCTTGCCGCGCGCCTCATCCGAGAGCTGGTCGATCAGGCAGTGATACGGCAGGACGAGCTGTGCGCGGTTGCTGATGCGGATGCCGGAAAGGTCAATGCCGCGCTCAGCGAGACTGTCCATCTCCTGCAACATGATTTTCGGATTGAAGGCTACGCCATTGCCGACGACGCAGTGCGAACCCTTGAAGAGGATGCCCGACGGCATCAGGCGAAGTTTATAATCAACGCCATCGACGACGACCGTATGGCCGGCGTTGCTGCCGCCCTGAAAACGTACGACTGTATCGGCCTGCTGTGCGAGATAATCGACGATCTTGCCCTTGCCTTCATCGCCCCACTGGGTGCCCGTTACTACTACTGTTGACATAATCTGTCTCTCCTTTATGAATCGACATAGAAAAGCCTTCTCCCCGCGGGGAGAAGAGGCTTTCTTTCATTTATTCAATTGCTCCTGAGCGATATCAGAGGCCAAAGCGCTCGAAAATCATATCGACATGGCGCAGGAAATACTTGTAATCGAAGCAGTCATCGATTTCTTCCTTCGACAGGTACTTCGTGATATCCGGGTCGTTTTCAACGCTCGTGCGGAAGTCCTGACCTTCCATCCAGCGTTTCATAGCGTTGCGCTGTACCCACTTGTAGGCATCTTCACGCAGTACGCCTTTGTCGACAACCGACAGCAGGATGCGCTGGCTGTAGATGAGGCCGCCCGTGCGCTGCATGTTGTGAAGCATCTTTTCCGGATAGACGAGCAGCTTATCGATGATATCCGTGAGCTTCGTCGTGCAGTAATCGAGGTTGATCGAGGAATCCGGCAGGATGACGCGTTCAACGGAGGAATGCGAGATGTCGCGCTCATGCCAGAGCGTGATGTCTTCCAGAGCTGCAACGGCATTGCCGCGGTTCAGGCGGGCCATGCCCGAGATGCGCTCGCAGTTGATTGGGTTGCGCTTATGCGGCATAGCCGAGGAACCCTTCTGTCCCGGGGAGAAGTACTCTTCTGCCTCACGGATATCCGTGCGCTGCAGGTTGCGGACTTCCGTCGCAATCTTCTCAAGCGTCGAGGAGCAGATGGCAATGGCCGTAACGAATTCTGCATGACGGTCACGCTGGATAACCTGCGTAGCGAGACGGACCGGCGTCAGGCCGAGCGTCTTGCCGACCATCTGCTCGATTTTCGGGTCAATGTTGGAGTACGTGCCGACAGCACCCGAAAGCTTGCAGACCGAGACGATTTTCTTGGCATGCTCCATGCGCTCGATATCGCGCTCGATTTCAGCGCTCCAGAGCAGCATCTTGAGGCCGAACGTCATCGGTTCAGCATGGATGCCATGCGTGCGGCCAATGCACGGCGTATGTTTGAATTCCTTAGCGCGGCGGCGCAGGACCTCACGGAATTTCTTAAGGTCGTCGAGAAGGATATCGCAGGCATCGCGCATCATCATGCAGATAGCCGTATCCTTGACGTCCGAAGAAGTCAGGCCTTTGTGGATATACTTGGAATCATCACCGACATTCTCTGCCACATTCGTCAGGAATGCAATGATATCATGATGCGTAACAGACTCAATCTCGTGGATGCGGTTGACGTCAAACTTTGCTTTTGCACGGATGTTCTTTGCGGCCTCTTTCGGGATCTCGCCAAGCTCAGCCATAGCATCGCAAGCAGCCATCTCAACATTCAGGATCTGCTGCCACTCATTTTCGATAGACCAGAGATGGCCCATTTCCGGATTGGTATAACGCTCGATCATTTAGTGATTTCCTCCTCAATTTCCTGGCGGCATCTCTGCACCGCGGAAGTGAAAACACGACGAAAAAACTCAAATTGACTTTTCCTCCGCCTATACTGACGGTCTTACCTATGAAAAGCCTCATTTTGAGTTTGGAGAAGTTACCGATATTCCCTTTTCTATCATATCATTTTGCAAGGGCCAGTGTCAACGGCAGAGGCATTTCCCTTATATAATAGAAGGAATCCGGCAGAAAAAAAGGCCTCAGATGAGGTCTTTGCGCAGATAAACCGTGCGGTGCTGTTTCCCCGGCAGCTGCACTTCGCGAAAGGCGCGGAAACCGAGCTTCTCGTACATACGCCGCAGCCACGGATGGCTCGTCGCCGTGCCCAGCGTCACGAAGGGAACCTTAAGCTGCTTTTTGAGAACTTCTTCCAGAACGAGATTGATGAGCTTTGAGGCATAGCCTTTATGCATATGCTCCGGTGCCGTGACGACCTGCCCGATATGCGGCACGCCCTCGGGCCCGGGATTTGGTCCCCACGGCATGCGCAGGGAAACGGCGCTGACGAGCACATCCCCTTCAAACAGGCCGTACGTGGGATTCTTTGCGAGCCATTCGCGCTCCTGTTCTTTCGTCGCCGTAATCGCGGAAAAAGAAATCGGGTACTTCTTATCCGTCTGATAGCCCTCGTGCAGCACGTGGTAATAAGCATCGAGGTCATTTTCGCCGAGTTCACGGTATGTTGTCATCCTCTCTCCTCCATTTCCTGCAAGAATTTATATACCAGCACCGTCGCGCAGCACATTGCCGCCAAGATAGCGGTTGAGGAATGCCTTCGTGCGTTCTTCACGCGGATGTACGAGAACTTCTTCAGGCGTCCCCGTCTCGACCACGGAGCCGCCTTCCATAAAGACAATTTGGTCAGCGACTTCACGGGCAAAGGCAATCTCATGCGTCACGATAATCATCGTGACCTTGAGTTTCTTCGCGACGTCGCGGATAACCGACAGGACCTCGCCGACAAGCTCCGGGTCAAGGGCACTCGTCGGCTCGTCAAACAGGATGACCTGCGGATTGACCGCCAGCGCCCTTGCGATACCGACGCGCTGCTGCTGGCCGCCCGAGAGCTGCGCCGGATATTTTTCGGCGTGCTCTGCCATGCCAACCTGCCGCAGGAGTTCTTCTGCTTTCGCGCGCGCGGCTGATTTTTTTTGGCCCTGCACCGTCACCAGTGCTTCCATGACATTTTCAAGTGCTGTCATATTGGAAAACAGATTGTACGACTGGAAGACCATGGCCGTCTGGCGGCGCACGGCAAGAATCTCCTTGTGCGAAGCGCCGTGGAGGTCATAGCTCTGGTCATTGATGTAGAGGCGTCCGCCATCGGCACGCCCCAAAAAATTAATTGTGCGCAGGAAAGTCGTCTTGCCGCTGCCCGAAGGCCCGAGAATGACGGTCACACTGCCCGTCGGCACCGTCATGCTGATATCCTTCAGGATGACTTTATCGCCAAAGGCTTTTTTTACATGTTCCAATTTTATCATATCTTGCACCTCTTATACGAGGAAAGCCGGTCCTCGAGCTTCGTGAACAAAAATTCAAACAGGACGCCCATGCCCCAATACAGGCAGGCAGCCACGATGTAGGCTTCAAAGTACTGCGAATTGTCCTCGCAGAACAGTTTCGCCGCGCCAAAGACCTCGATGACTGTAATGACGAAGACGATACTCGTACTCTTCATCGTCGAAAGGAACTGGTTGGCAAACAGCGGCAGGGCAAAAACAACGGCCTGCGGGAAAATGACGCGGCGGTACATCTGCCACGACGTCATGCCCATGGCACGCGCAGCTTCAAACTGCCCTTCCGGCACCGAGGCGAGCGCGGCGCGGAAAATCTCGCTGAGGTACGCCCCCGTATGGAGCGTCAGGCCAATAACGGCCACGGCCATCGCCGGCACCTGCTCTACGGGCACATGGATGCCGGTCTTGCCGCGCAACGCTAAAAATGCCAGCGGCAGGCCGTAGTAAACGAGATAGAGAAGCACCATATTCGGGATGCTGCGGCAGACATAAACGTAAAGCCGGAACAATTTCCCAAGAACCGGGACTTCGCTGCGCTGCGCAAGGCAGCTCACGAGGCCGAGCAGCGCGCCCAAAAAGACACTCGACAAGGTCAAAAACAGTGTGACCTTGATGTACGGCAGGATAAAAGCAAAGCCCTGTGCTACGTATTGCCAATCAATCAAACTATGTCCATTCATATCTTACGCCTCACTGAGTTCTGCAATATCCCGGCCGCCTTTTTTCCGTTTCTCAAGGAAACGGCCAAGGCGCGCAATCAGGAAAATCAAGATGCCATAGATGATGGCCACATCCACGTAAAGCTCCAGGCTGCGCTGGGAATTGCCCGCCATGAGCTCAGCCTTGCGCATGATGTCGACAACGCCGACATTGAAAATCAGGCTTGTGCCCTTGACAACACCGATGACCGTATTGACGAGAGCCGGCAGTGCCATGTGAAAGGCCTGCGGCAACACGACGCGCCGGTACATCTGTACGGAGGTCATGCCCAGACTCATCGCCGCTTCCTTTTCACCCACAGGCACCGCGAGGATGCTCGAGCGCATGATTTCAGCGCCGTAAGCCGCCATATGCAGCGTAAAGACCGCGAGCACAAAGGCTAAAGGCGGCACGCCCTTCATGCTGATGCCAATGTAGGAAAGGATTTCCGGCACGCCGAAGTAAGCGAGAAAAAGCTGTACGAGGAAAGGCGTGCCCCGCATGAAGGAAATGAACACGCGCAGCAGGGGTGCTAAGACCGGCACCTTCTGGATGCGCAGAATCGCGATGACAGCGCCGAGCAGTATGCCCACAATGGCGGAAAATATCGTCACGAGCAGCGTGATATGTACCATGCCGAGCAGTGTCGGAAAGGATTTTATCATATAGGCGATGTCAAAATATGTTCCCATCATGCATTCTTCCTTCTATTGATAAGGGCCAGCTTATTCTGCCGGAGCCTCGGTATAATCTGCACCAAGATATTTCTCGGAAAGCTTCTTGAGCGTACCGTCTTCCTTCATGGTTTTGAGGGCCGCATCGATTTTATCAGCGACCTGCTGCATATCATCATCCTTGCGCAGCAGGAAATACGTCGGGACCTGCGTCAGCGTCGGGCCCACCGTCTTGATGGGAAGGTTTTTGTCCTTCTGGGCGACCGACACGATGTACTCATATTCGCCGGCAGCCTGGGCGCGGCCCGTGGCAACGAGGTTCATCGTCTCCGAAGGTCCTTTGTCCGTATAGACAATCTCAATCGGCGTATCGGCCGTCTCGTTGAACTTCTTGACGAGGTCTGCGAACTCAGAGTTCGTCGTGACGGCTACTTTCTTGCCCTTGAGGTCGTCGAGGGATTTTGTCGTATCATCATCCTTCGGCACGACGAGTTTGCGCACCGTGTAGTTGTTAAGCTCTTTCGGGAAGATGTACTTCTCATCGCGGGCCGGCGAATGACGCATCTGGTTGGCAATCATATCGACCTGCGAAGAGTCCATGGCAACAAAGGCCGCATCGACAGCCATCGGCTTAAACGTGAAATGCAGGCTCGGGTCGCGTTTTTCGATTTCCTTGAGGACTTCGACATCGTAGCCCGTGAGCTTGCCATCATCATCCGTATACGAATACGGCTTGACCGTGCCGCGCGTTGCCACGACGATGTTCTTGGCATCCTTATTGCCGCTGGCGCTGTTGTCGCTCTCATCACTGCCGCAGCCGGCCAGTACGCTGAGCCCTGCAATCATCATGGCTGCCAGTAAGACACGCAGGAATTTATTTGGTAGTTTCATCAAAAATCGCTCCTTCTATCCATTCTATGCAGTGCCCGAGCGTTCCCTCAGGCCATCCGCCAACATCCTTCACGATTCTGGCCGCAGTTTCATTTCCTGCTGCCATTTCAAGTTTTTCCTTTTCCTGAGCAAAGGTCAGCGGCCTTGCCGGCGACCCCTGCGGGTCGCGCACATCGGCCTGCCACTGCCTGCCGTCTCTTGTCAGGGCCGTCAGCGGCACGGCCCGCTCAGCAAGCGGCAGTGCCGGCACATCGTAAGCCCGCTGAATTTTCAGCAGGTCCTTTAAGAATTCTGCAGGCACTTTGCTGCGCCTGAAAGCCGCATCATCGATATGCCCATACGTCAAAACCTGCCAGATGACATATTCCACGGAAAACTGGCCTTCGCGGCCCGTCTGCGGCTTTTGGTAACGCAGCGCCCTGTCTGCTCCCGGCGGGAAATGCGCCGTGAGGCTCTCGACATCCGCCATGCGCAGTCCTTCCTTGTAGAGCTTTTCTGCCCCATCGGCTGCACAGATGGCAGCCGAGCAGTACATATGGCGCTTCATCCAGAGCCCCGGGCGGATGACCTGTCCAGGGCTTAGCCAATCGCTTTGAAACTTGTCTTTGGCAAATTTGCATTGGCTGTCTGAAAATACCGCGAGCCAGCCCGTTTCATCATTGAAGAGATTCGTGCGGGCCGTGAGTCCGGCCTCAACAAGGCATGCAGCCTGCAGCGCATGGGCCGCAGCAAAGCCTGCATGCAGCGGCTTGCCGTCGGAGCCAGCCTCAAAGGCCATGCCCGCTGACTGCGTAGCCGCAAGTGACAGGACCATCGCTGCTTTCTCCCCCTGCCAATGGTGCAGGCGGCTAAGTGCGGCGGCCGCTCCGAGTACACCGATGGTGCCCGTTGCGTGCCAGCCCTGCCGGCGGTGCTCCGGATTGAGCCGTTTTCCCAAGAGCCCTTCAAGCTCGGCGCCTGCAATATAGGCCGCGAGAAAATCATGGACCGAATCCTCCGGACAGGCCGCAGCCAGCAGCGCAGAATAAAGCACCGTGCTGAAATGGCCGGTAAGATTTGCCTGTGCATCATCAAAATCGAGGAAGTGCGAAGCAAATCCATAAAGAAGGGCCTTGTCCTCCGGACGGTCCGCAGAGATGCACCGAGAAAGTTTCTTCACGGCCGGTTCCTGACGTGCGGCCAGAAGGGCGGCAAGATAATCAACGAAAGCAAGCTTTGCCTGCCCGATGAGGTCTTCACGCCCTTGAAGGTCTACTGACGCAATCAGGCGGACGGCCAGTTCCGTATTTTCATCCATGCCTTTTCCTTCTTCCTTTCCTATGAGCCTGTCAGCTTCTTTTCCCTTATATTATTTTGCAAACTTTGCAGCGCGGTCGTTCGGCTCGAGCCAGCGGCTGTCATCCGGTCCTTTCGGTACAATGCGCTTGAGGTCTGCAAACGGCGTGTGGTCGACATAATAGAAGCGTTTGCGCATAGCATCGAAGTCCGTGTTGTTGCCAAACGCCGGATTCGAGTAGAGGTCCTTCGCGTAATTCCAGAGATTCGGGTAATCGACAAGGCGTTTTTTGTTGACGAAGTACTTCTGATAGAAAACGAGGTCAAAGCGCGAAAGCGTCACGAACAGGCGGATATCCGGCAGCGTGATTGTATCGCCCATGAGATAGCGGCGCGTCGAAAGACGTTCTTCGAGCCAGTCAAGGCGGTCAAAAATCTTATCGTAGTAGAATTCATATTCTTCCTGCGTGCCGACGAGAGCTGCGAGGTTGACGGCGAGGTTGACATCGGCGTAAAGGATGATGTTCAGCGCATCAATGTCCTCACGAAGGTCTTCCGGATAGATATCCGGAGCATCCTTGGCGATGTAATCCTTAAAAGCCACGGCGAGTTCGGCATCGAGCACATGGTAGTCATTGTTGACGACCTTGCCCGTCTTGACATCGACGAGGGCCGGCACCGTTGCGCGCTGGTCAAAGTCAGGGTCTGCCTTTTTATAGCACTCGCCGAGGGAATGCACGCCGAGCACCGGGTCTTTTTCTTCGGGGTCGAGCGTGAAGAACCAGTCGCCGACGACACCAGCCGGACGCAGCGGGTCAACAACGCCCTTCGAGATAACCTTGTCAAGTCCGAGAAGGTCAATCGCAATCGAGATGCGGTTGGCCCAAGGGCAGTGGCGCGACCAGATGAGACGGTAGCGGTTGGCTTCCACCGGCAGCTCGCCCGTCAGGAAGCTCGCCGTGAACTGCGGCTCTTCCTCATCGCTGTATTTCTTGCGGCGGTTGAAGTTCGAGGCATCGCGGCCATCATACTCTTTCTGTTCGCCGTTAGCGCGCGGGTTCGTCGTCTGCAGTTCCGAAAAATCAATCGGGCACGGGTCCATCGCACGCTTGAATTCTACTTTTTTTCTCTCTTTTGCAATATCCTGATCTTTGATAGCCATATGATTTTCCTCTTTTCTTCTTTCAATCTAAAAATTAGCACAAAAAAGGAGACTCCAAGCGAGCCTATGGAACTGTTCAAAAAATGACTGTGCCTTAGTGGGCTCCATTGTCATCCTTCGAGACAAAATTCATTCCATATGCTGCTCAGAGTCTCCAATTCTTTTGGTCAACTCATCTTATGGGCTTAATCATATCAGTAAAAACATATATTGTCAATATGTTTTGTATAAATTTTTTGAGAAAATAAAAAAAGACCGCATGGCCTGCATACGGTCTTTATCTTCATCTTGGTGCTCGCTGAGGGATTCGAACCCCCGACCCCCTCCATGTGACGGAGATGCTCTAGCCAACTGAGCTAAGCGAGCATATCAAAAAAGGTTTCGTCGTTTGACGAAACCTCATCTTACTTAAATGGTGGGGTTAACAGAATTCGAATCTGTGACCTCCTCGATGTCAACGAGACACTCTAACCAACTGAGCTATAACCCCATGTCTTAACGACAAGATTTATTATACGGGAACACAAGAGAAATGTCAACAACAAAATCAAAATTTCTTGGAAAATTTTTCGACCCTCTCCACCCACGTTGCGTGTTATAATAGGAAACGAACACAAAGTAACAGGTTTGGGGGTATTATATATGAAGGATTTACTCGATGTCCACATGCATACGCTGGCCAGCGGCCATGCCTACAACACAATTCGTGAAATGATTGCCGCGGGCAAAAAGAATGGCATGCAGTTGGTCGGCATCGCTGACCATGCACCGGCCATGCCAAGCTCGACACATCGTTTCTATTTTGAGAATCTGCGCATTTTCGACCGCAAAGCCTATGGCGATGAGGCCGGCGTTGAACTGCTCATGGGCGTAGAGCTCAACATCCTCAATACGACGGGCAAGGTCGACCTTGGGGAAAAGGCCCTGCGCTCTGTCGATTATGCGATTGCCAGTCTGCACGATCCCTGCATCAACCCCGGTAGCGTACTCGACAATACGACAGCCATCATGAGCGCCATGTTCATCCCGCAGGTCAAGATTATCGGCCATCCGGACAATCCGACCTTCCCTGTTGATTTCGACCAGATTGCCAAAGCTGCCAAAGAACGCCATGTCCTGCTCGAATGCAACAACAGCTCCTACCGTCCGGGCGGCAGCCGTGAAGGTTCGCGCGAACTCGCCAAGAAAATGCTGCAGGCCTGCAAGAAATACGGCACGCACGTCATCATGGGCAGCGATGCGCACATCGACCTCGATGTCGGCAACCACCTGAATTCACAGCAGGTCCTTGCCGCTGCTGATTTCCCGGAAGAGCTCGTCATCAACGGCTCGCCGGAAGCTTTCAAGGAATGGATTCGCGAATAAATTCGTCAGATATTCGGCATATGACTTTTTTATAGCATTTGTCCCGTATTTTACTGGAGAACGCCTCTGTCGTATTGACGGAGGCGTTTTTCTCTCATATAATAGTAACATTGTAAAGATATATGATCCATCTTTAACGAGAGAAAGAAAAGGGAATGGTAGAACAATGAACTTATTCCGCACAAAGAGCATTGAGCAGATGCGCGAGGCGGCCGCCCATTCGGGCATGGCCAAGACCCTCGGCGCTTTTGACCTCATCCTACTCGGCATTGGCTGTGTCATCGGCACAGGTATTTTCGTCCTGACGGGCGTTGCTGCTGCAAAATACGCAGGGCCAGCCGTCACAATCTCTTTCATGGTGTCAGGCCTCGCCTGCGCGCTCGCGGGTCTTGCCTACGCCGAGTTCTCCTCCATCGTGCCGGCGTCAGGCAGTGCCTATACGTACACATACGCTTCACTGGGCGAATTCATTGCCTTCATCGTCGGCTGGAATCTCATCCTTGAGTACACGGTTACGGCCAGTGCCGTAGCTTCAGGCTGGTCGGGCTACGTCACGGGCCTGCTGCTCTCAGCGGGCCTTGACCCCGGTCACGCCCTGACGCATGTGCCGGCCGACGGCGGCATCATCAATCTGCCGGCCATCTTCATCACGCTTTTGCTTTCTGTTCTCCTGATTCGCGGCACACAGGAAAGCACGAAGCTCAACCGCATCCTCGTGGGTGTCAAGCTCACGGCCATCGCGATTTTCCTGCTTTTGGCCATTCCGCATGTCGACACGATGAACTGGGAACCGTTCATGCCCTTCGGCGTCTCGGGCATCTTCGGCGGCGCGGCCATTGTCTTCTTTGCCTACATCGGCTTTGATGCCGTCGCGACGAGTGCCGAGGAATGTAAAAATCCTTCGCATGACCTGCCGATTGGCATCATTGGTTCGCTCGTCATCTGCACAGCCCTTTATGTTGTCGTCGCTGGTGTTCTCACTGGCATTGTTCCGTATACGGAACTCAACAACCCGGAGCCTGTGGCCTTTGCCCTGCGCTACATCGGCTACAATCTCGGCTCGGCCATCGTCGGCGTCGGCGCCATCGCCGGCATCACGACGGTACTCCTCGTCCTGCTCTACGGCCAGGCCCGCATTTTCTTCGCCATGAGCCGCGACGGCATGGTACCGGCGCGCGTCTGCAAAATCCATAAACGCTATCATACGCCGTACATCGTCACGGTCATGGGCGGCATCTTCGTTTCCATCATCGCCGGCTTTGCCCCGATTGGCGTCATTGCTGAGATGGCCAACATCGGCACCCTCTCGGCCTTTCTCGTCGCCGCCCTCGGCGTCATGGTCCTGCGCATCACGAAGCCGGATGTACCGCGCACCTTCCACTGTCCGCTCGTCTGGCTCATCGCGCCGATGGCCGTTCTGACCTGCGGCTATCTCATGTATCATCTGCCCTGGGAAACCTGGGTCCGCTTCATCGTCTGGTGCACCTTCGGCTGTCTCGTCTACTTCGGCTACAGCTACCAGCACAGCGCTCTTGCCCATCCGCATGATGAGGAGCAGGAATAACAGCCCTCATATAACCACATAAAATCAAAGCCCCGTAAAAAAACACGGGGCTTTGATTTTATGCTTTGACAAAGTTTATGACCTGGTATAAAATTAGGGCTGTAACAAAGAAGAAATTGTCCTCTGCTATAGGGGCATACTCGCCCTAAAGGAAGGAAAACAATGTTTGTACATGAACTGATCTACCAGGGGGATCCCGATTCCCTGGCCATCGTCGACCATGAACGCCGCATCACCTACCGCGACCTGCAGCAGCACGTCGAGGCCTGCCGCAACCGCCTCTATGCCGCAGGCGTCCGCGTCGGCGACCGCGTCAGCATTTTTTCCCGCAACAGTGCGGACTATATCTATGCCTACATGGCCATTGCCTCTCTCGGTGCCATTGCTGTGCCTATCAACTTCCAGCTCAGCAGCCGTGAGATTGCTTATATCATCAAGGACTCCGGCTCACGCCATATCCTGACGTATCAGCCGCTGAACCTCGTCGACGCACTCGCCGCCCTGCGCTGTGATATGCGCGTCATCCAGCACGACATCCGTCAGGCCGGCAAAATCGATGACTCGATTCCGGCCGCACCGCCGCTGCCGCCGACGTTTGATGAGCAGAATCCCTGTGTCATCATCTATACGTCCGGCACGACGGGCGCACCAAAGGGCGCGGTGCTCTCCCATCGCAATCTCATCGCCAACGCCGGCCAGATGAGTTTCATGGGTTGCAAGGCAGAACATCACGTCCTCTGCGTCCTGCCGATGTACCACTGCTTCGGCTGGACCTGCTCCGTGCTCTACCCGCTTTACTGCGGCGCTGAAGTCGTCATTCTCGACTCCTTCACGCCGAAAGAGACCATCAGCGTCATCCGCAACGAAAAAATCAACGACCTCTACATTGTTCCGTCCATCTGCAGCCTGCTGACAAAGCTCGCCACCAAGGAAGACATGGCATCCCTGCGTCTCGTCGTTTCGGGCGGCACGACGCTGCCGCTCAAGATTGAGCAGGATTTCATGAATAAATTCGGCGTTGATATCTGCGAAGGCTACGGCCTTTCCGAAACTTCGCCAGTCGTCACGATGAATCCGCCGGAAAAGCCGAAAGTCGGTTCATGCGGCCCCATTGTGCCGGGCATTGCCTGGAAGCTCATCGATTCTAACGGCAATGAAGTCCCGAAAGGCGAAGCCGGTGAACTCATCGTCAAGGGCGACAACGTCATGCTCGGCTACTGGAATCTGCCGGATGCCACGAAAAATGCCCTGCGCGGCGGCTGGTTCCATACGGGTGACGTCGCCCGTGCCGACGAAGAGGGCTACATCTATATCGTCGACCGCCTCAAGGACATGATTATCAGCATGGGCGAAAATATCTACCCGCGTGAAGTCGAAGAACTCATCTATCAGTTCCCCGGCATCAGCGAAGCTGCTGTCGTCGGCATCGACGATAAACTCCGCGGTCAGGCCGGCGCCTGCTTCTACAGCCTGCACGAGGGTGCGTCCATCAACATCCGCGAGCTCAAGAAATTCCTGCAGGCCAATCTCGCGCTCTACAAGATTCCGCGTGAATTCCATGAGCTGCCGTCCCTGCCGCGTACTTCGACCGGCAAGATTGCCAAGCGTCAGATTCTCAAGGATTTCTTAGCGCAGAAAAATGCCGGCAAATAAAATCTAGAAATGTATAACAAAAAGGAAGGTCTCTTCAGGGACCTTCCTTTTTTGGCATATGCAGACTTGTATTTTTATCCTTACATCATATCTTTCGTGATTTCCTTCAAATAGTCGATGAGCATCCGTTCGTCCTCATAGAGCTGGCGGCCTTTTTTCGTGACGATACCCGAATTGATATAAAACGGCTTCTCGAGAGGAATGGCCACGAGGTTTTCTCCGGGCAGCACGGCCTGACGGGCCAAAAACGTCGAGCAGATGCCCTGTTCCACGAGATTCTTGATGGTATGGAGATACGGAGACAAGTGGATGAGATTTGGTTTGCATTTATTCGCCATAAATAAGTCATGAACCATACGATAAATGAAATAATGGCTGTCCAGCATAACAAGGGGTTCATCGGCAAAATCAACGAACGATACGGATTTCCGTTTGGCCAGCGGATGGTCCGGATAGGTCACAAAACAGCATTCACAGTCGTAGAGTTTCTGATAAACGAGTTTCTGACTGAAGCCTGTCGTGTAATTCGTCAGGGCAATATCGAGTTTTTCATCTTCGACCATCTGCAGAGCGGAGATCCCGCCGGATTCGATGACCTCGAGTTTAATCTTAGGATGCGCGATGCGGAACTCTCCTAAGATGCGCGGCAGAAAACGCGTGCCAATCTGCAGGGGCAGAGCCATGCGTATGTGGTTGCGGTTGTGGGCCATGTCCTGGATTTCCGTCTCGAGCTGGTCCATTTGGTTCAAAATGTGGTTGACTTTGCTAAGTAATTTACTGCCTTCCGACGTCATGACCAGCTTACGGCCTTCACGATGGAAAAGATTCAGTCCAGTCTCTTCTTCCAGCGTCCGCATGGCCACACTGATGGTCGGCTGCGAGACATGGAGATGTTCTGCTGCCTTCGTGATGTTCTGCCACCGGCACACTTCATAAAAATAACGCATCTGCGTCAACGTTATCATATATATCACCTTTCATGCGATTTCCCAACAAACTATGATTATATTATATTTTAGTATAGCATAAAGCTATGATACATGTATGTAAGAAAAGGCATATCCAGAAACAAAAAACTTCCTGAACCGTAGGCTCAGGAAGTTTTTTTCTTACTTTATTTTTTGCTTGTTTTTGGCGCTTTGCAGATGCTGTCCGTCCAGTCAAAGAGCTCCGTGAGGTCGTAATCTCCGGCATGCCCCTTGCCCCATGGCGAAGCAAAATCAACATCATAGCCGTGATTCTCGAGCGTCAAAGCGAGAATTACCGGAATGGCCAGCGTTGTATCACGGTCCTTCGCGCCGTGGCGGATGCGCCAGTGCGGAGCCACGGTGACATTCTTGGCACCGATGAAATACAGCGGATTCATGCGGCGAATGTCATCCCAGGTCGCCATCTTCACTCCCGCCGTCATATCACGCGTCAGGGAGAAGCCCGTAAAATGACGCGGCGTATTGTCTGTCGTGCCAAATTCATCATTTTCTCCGGAGCTGCGGTCAAATTTATCAAAGGCCGGTGCCGCCTTAAGGCGCGTCGCCCAGGCTGCGTATTTCGCGAGGTCCACATCCTTGACCCGGCCGTCTTCTATGGTCAGCCAGTCAAGATCCGAAAGGTCCTCGCCGGCATCCAGTGCCGACTGAGCAGAAGCCGCATAGACTGACTTGATGTAATCCGCAAAACTGCCCGTGCCGTCAGCATTAAGCGTCAGTGCTTTGCCATTTTTATCCTTGAGATTCAGGCTGTTGACATAGTCTGGGAAAAGAGCCTTAAGCTGCTCTGAGGCTGTAATCTCGGCTGCCGTCATCGACGTGGCCGTGGCATTTTTCGTCGGCGCATTGGCCGGACGTTTGGTCACAGTGCCATCTTCTGACTCACTAGTTGCGGCCGGCTGGACCACAGGGCCAGGCCCCATCGGAATCACGGTATCCCCTGCCTTGAGGAAGGCCGGCATCTGGCCCGGCTGCATCTGAATCATCGGGCCAGCGGGGCCGCCGCTCTGGTACGCCTCATTTACCCCATTGAACATCCACTCATAGGCCATATCCGCATGGTCGAGATTCGTGATGGGGCAGTAATCCATCGAGGCAAAGATATCGTCGCGTTCATGGGCCGCGCCGATGGCCTTGAGCTCAGCATTGTATTCTTTGCTGTTGCCCGTCGCACCGAGCAGGGCCGAAAGAGCGCCGCCTGCACTTGTGCCATCGGAGATAATCTTGTCCGTATCCCCTGCAGGCAGGCGATGGCGGTTATAGCGCAGATAACGCACGGCCGCTTTATAGTCGACAATCAGTGCGGGAGCTTTGCCCACATACGTCGTGCCGTCATCGCCGACCGTCGTGCGGCCGCGGATGGCCGGAGCCGCGACGACGTAGCCCTTGGAAAGTGCGACAAGAGCGGCATTCGCCCCGCCGGACATGCGGTCGTTGTCACTCGGCTCTGTAATCTGTCCCGGCATATAGCCGCCCACACCGTTCGGCAGGAAAATCGGCGCGGTCTTGGCTGTATAGCCGTTAACGGTGCCGCCCTTGCTAAAATATTTCTCCGGAATGAAAATGCTCATGGATTCCGAAGCGACAGAAGCAGGCTTCGAAACATACGGAATATTGCGGTACGCGCGAAAGACCACAGCCTGTCCATTGAGCTGCAGCGTTTCTTTCGTGTAATTCTTGGCATCGAACTTCAGGCTGTATTTCTGCTGTTTCACAGCTTTGGCAGCCGTCGTTTTGGCGGCCGTCTGCGCTGCCGGCGCCGCCGTTGCCGCAGTTTTTGCTGCAACCGCTGCCTGCGTCTGCGTATCAGCGGCAGCGGCCTGTGTTGTGCCCGATGCAAAAGGGACAGTCAGCGCACTGACAGCCAGCATCGTCAAAACAGATTTCTTCAGATTCATATCATCCCATCCTCTCAATCACTCGTTGTTTTCATTATATCATGTACATCCTATAGACTCATGCAGAGCAGCCAGTGAAGGAATCATAATAATAAAACCGCCATCACGCGGATGGCGGTTTTCTGTTCTCAGTCGAGTTTACTCTGCACTTTTATTATACACCAATCAAAGGCCTTTGGCGAGAGCACTGGCGATCGCTGCCGTCGTGATGGCGTTCGTCACGGGTGAAGACGTACTGGACTTTTTCTTCGGTGTCTTTTTCTCCGGCTGCGGTGCTTTCGTATCCTCTGCCAGAGCTTTCGCTTCCGGTGCCTTCTTATCCTTGACCTGCTGCTCATTCTGGTAATACGCCGGTGCCGAAGCTGCCTGCACGGACGCTGCCGTCAAAAGGCCTGATGCCCCGAAGCTCATAAGACCGACCAAAGCAAAGGCCATGCGTTTCTGCCAGATTTTCTTCATCATGATTGATTTCCCTCTTCTTTCATCTCTTCTTATATCTCTTACATATCTTCCCCAGCCGCTGCAGCATCAGGTGTTTTTCGCAATAACAGCGCCGACGACGGCACCAAGGATAGCTGCTGTCGTAACTTCACCGGTCGAATGCGATTTGCTCGAGCTCTTCTTCGGCGGTCTGCGGTTATGGTCGTAACGGCCGCGGTCATCATCGCAATGCTGGTATTCCCAATTGCGGTCATTCTGCTGTTCATAGCGCGGCGGCTCATGGCGCGAAGCGGCTTCTGCCGAAACAGTCAATGTCGTACTTGCAATGCCAAAGCTCATGAGGCCGGCCAGTGCCAGAGCCATGCTCTTCTTCCACGCTTTCTTGAAGTTCTGGATTTTCATAAGGATCGCTCCCTTCTATTCACTATCGAATCAAGGAATCTTGCCGTCCTTGATGATGTGCTTATTCTAAAGCAGGGAGCTTGCATTCATTTTAATCCGGCGTTGGAGTTTCGTTAAATCTTTTTTTCTCAGAAATGCTCGAGGAAATTCTGCGCGATGACCGATAAATAGCGGTCGCGCGGCCAGATGGCAGCCAGACGCGTATAGAGAGATTTTTCCTGAATCGTCTTGAGACGAAGATTGTCGTGGGCCGCAAGCGTAAAAGCTGAAAACGGCGCTACGGCAATGCCGAGGCCGGCGTTGGCCCAGAGAATGGTTGTACGGGCGTCGTCATTCAGACAACAAATCTCTGGCGAAAAATCATGTGCGGCGAACGTATCGAGCAGGATTTGTTCAAACCTGCGGTAGATAATCAGGGGCTTTGCGGCCAGTTCTGCCACGCCAATCTCTTTTTTCTCCGGTGCCCAGTCAAATTCCGGCGTCATCGCTGCAATCATCGGCTCCGGCGGACGGTACTTGCAGTTGAAGCGCGAGGCATTGAACGGCGTACGCACAATGCCAATCTCAATGAGTCCCTTTTCCAACAGATTGATGAGCTGGTACGTATTGCCATCGTGAATTTCAAAGCGCACATGGGGAAATTTCTCACGGAACGAATGAATGCCTTTGGTCTGCAGGATATTGCCTGATGACGAGACCGTGCCGAGCGACAGCGTGCCGCTGAGCCCCTGCCGCAGGTCCTGCAGCTCCCGCTTCGTCTGGTCGGCCATGGATAGGAGTTCTTCTGCCCGTTCGGCAAGCATATGGCCGGCATCGGTGAGTTCAATATGATGCGGCCCGCGCCGAAACAGCTGCATCCCCAATTCGTCTTCGAGCATCTTCATCTGATTGCTCAGCGGCGGCTGGGCCATATGCAGCCGTCTCGCGGCCGCCGTAATCTGACGCTCTTCAACAATCGCCAGAAAATAACGCAGTTGTTTTAAATCCATCGTACAATTCATCCTTTCAAGATTCCCAAGCGGCAGGATCCGGGCCGGCAGAGATACGCGGCTGCAGCGGGATGGCAACGCGCGTGATATACTCCTGCATATCGGCGGCACTGAGTTCTTCAATGATGCTTTCCTCATAGGAGTATTCCCCAGCCTGCCATTCCGGATGTTCCTGGAGATACGAACACAGCCGCTTGTAAGCGGGGCCCGTCTTCATATAATCCCCGCGAAAATACGTCACGAGGTACTGCCCTGCCGGTCGGACGGCACAAAGGTCCCGCGGCACGCCGCGCAATGGCTTCGTCGTCACCGTGAAAAAACGCAGCAGCAGGCTTTCCCTGCCTGTCAAAAAGTCTTCGCGGGCCACCATGGCCCCGAAGGAAGAACCTGTCGTCAGTTCATGTTCCATCGTATAGCGCAGATGCTCCATGATGATGCGTTCCACACGGTCCTGCTCTTCCCGCTTCATGAATTCCCTTACCGGACGTGAATAGATGAGGTTGGTCTTGGGCCATGTCTCAACTTCGACCTCATCGCAGCGGACATGCTGGGCCATGTTCAAGGTATGCCGCTGATTGCGCACGATTTTCTTCATATATTGAAGTTTGCGTATCTCTGCATCAAGCCATTCCTCCTGCCCCGCTAAAAGTTTTTCGAGGCGTGCCGGGCTGCGATGGCTCATATAATCCTTGATTTCAGCGAGGTCAAGCCCCATCTGCCGCAGCAGGCGTATCATGATGAACGGATAGAACTGGCGCACCGAATAATAGCGGTAGCCATTCTTTCCAACATGATCTGGGGAAAAAATTCCCTGCTCATCGTAATAATGCAGTGTGCGCTTGTTGACGCCGCAGAGTCTGGCAAACTCGCCCGTCGGGAATGTCAGCCGGTATTCCATTGCCTCTCCTCCTAAATAATCCCTTATTTGCTTTCTTTTTTCCTCACTTGACTTTACAGTCACTGTATCCTTTATCCTGATTATAGGACAAATTTCTGAAAGGATTTAGATAAAATGAACACCTTGCAAAAATCACCGCTTGCCCAGCATTTTCAGCTTGGCAGCCTGCTGCGTTTTGCGGCACCATCGATTGGCATGATGATTGTCATCTCGCTCTATACGGTGACCGATGGCATCTTCATCGGCCATTTTGCCGGCAGCGACGCGCTCGCGGCTTCGAATATCGTCTATCCTGCCATCAACCTCGTACTCGGTCTGGCCATCATGTTCTCTGCAGGCGGCTCTGCCCTCGTCGCGAAGAATCTCGGCGAAGGACGGTTCAAAGAAGCACGCAGCCGTTTTTCCCTGCTGACCGTCACAACATCTGCACTTGCCGGACTTTTTGCCCTGCTCATCTTTCTGGCTGGCGATGAGCTGCTCGTGCTGCTCGGTTCTTCCCCGGCACTGCTCGCTGACTGCCGCTCCTATCTTTACGCTCTGCTGCCATTTTATCCATTTGCTGCCCTGATGATTCTCTTCAATGCCTTCTTTATCGCAGATGGACGGCCCACGCAGGGATTCATCGTTTCGGTGCTGGCGGGACTCATGAATGCCGTACTCGATTATGTTTTTCTCGCCCATCTTGGCCTCGGCATCACCGGTGCGGGGCTGGCTACAGGCATGGCCGACCTGCTGGCAGCCGGCATCGGACTCTATTATTTTACCTGCAGCAGCCGCCTGCTGCGTTTCACGCGCCCTGTCTTTGAGCTGCACGCTCTCGGTCAGGTTGCCTACAACGGCAGTTCCGAACTCGTCACACAAATTTCCGTCGGCATCACGACGTTTCTGTTCAACATCATCACCTTCCGCTATGCCGGCGCCGATGGCGTAGCTGCAATTTCCGTCATTCTCTATGCGGAGATGCTACTGACCGCTGTGTATATGGGCTTTATCGACGGCGTCGCGCCAATTTTCTCCTATCACTTTGGCGCACGTGCCTTTCAGGAGCTGCTGCGCCTTATAAAGATGAGCCTTGCTGTCATCACCGGCTTTGCCATTCTGTCCTTCGGCCTTGCCCACATCCTCGCACACCCTCTCATAACCCTGTTTCTGCCGGAAGGCGGGCACGTCTACGAGATTACCCTCAGCGGCTTTCGCCTCTTTTCCTTCTCGTTCCTGCTCTGCGGCTTCAATATGTTCATCTCCGGCTTCTTCACGGCCATTTCCGATGGCCGTACTTCCGCGCTGATGTCATTTGCTCGCGACCTCGCCGGCATTGTCATCTACCTGCTCCTGCTGCCAAAATTTCTCGGGCTCACAGGCGTCTGGCTGGCCGTACCGGCGGCTGACGCCACGGCCTTCCTCTTCGGACTCTTCCTGCTGCTCTCTCATCTGCATGCATTCCGCGGCGAACAGCAGTTGTCATAATCATAGTCTATTATGATAATCTAAAACTATAACATATGAAAATGAAGTATTTCACAGCCGCTCCCATCTGTGTCATAATAATTGTAAATAAATATTATCACATTCTATAAATGACAAGAATAAAAAGGGGAGCGATACGTATGATGAATCTCTGGTTGAATCATGTAAAAAGCTATACGCAGGATATCATGGCTGAAAACGCCGATAATCTGAAACAGTTCGAGATTCGTCCCGGCGTCTACTCCAATGTAGATCCTAAGGACCTCGTGGACGTTAAGGCTGCTGACTTCGATATTGCCCGTTGAACATCCCATAAAAAAATCCGCATCTTTCGATGCGGATTTTTTCTTTATGTTTCACGTGAAACAATTTATGCTTTGGCACCCGTGGAATACATCGGGATCTTTTCCGGATTGTCTTTGATGGTCCAGACGCCGCACGGGCAGACGCCGGCACAGATGCCGCAGCCGATGCAGCGGTCCGGATTGCTCGTGTACTCGATGGTACCATCTTCATGCTCAATGCGGTCGATGGCCTTCTCCGGGCACGATTCAAGGCACATCTTGCAGTCGCGGCAGGTACCGCAGCTTACGCAGCGCTTGTAATCGCTGACCGGGTCGCCGAGTTCGCAGTGATGGCATTTCTCGAAATAAGCTTTCGAGAGGCGGTCAGCCGGGACCTGTTTTTTCTCTGGGAACGCCTTGTACTCCTTGCCCATGACGTACTGGTCGACGTACCAGGCTGCTTTGCGGCCGCTGCCGATGGCATCCGTCAGGCGGCCCGGTTTAATCGTATCGCCGGCCGTAAAGACGCCGTCCATGATAGACAGGTCCTTGTGCGGCACGAGCCAGCTCTTGCGGAAATACTCAATGCCCTCGTCTTCCGGCAGGAAGTCGAGCACCGGCTGCTCACCGATGGAAACAATGACCTGGTCTGCTTCAATGAAACGGCCATCGTTGCCATAAACGCCCTCCGGCGTAATCTTGCTCGTGAAGAACGGCCAGACAATCTTGCCGCCGAGGCCTTCAAAGTAAGCAATTTCCTTGGCAAAGGCTGCTGGTTTCTGCACATCGACAGCGATGACGGATTCTGCGCCCATCTCATAAGCACCGCGGCAGGTATCCATACCGGAGTTGCCGGCACCGATGACGACGACCTTCTTGCCCGTCTTCGGATGTTCGCCGCGATTGATGGCCTTGAGGTACTCGAGGCCCATCGTCAGGTACTCAACGCCTTCCCACGGGAAGAAACGCGACTTCGTACCGCCCGTAGCGACGACCACAGCATCGCTGGCTTCGCGGATTTTATCGAATTTCTCACGGTCGACCTTGCAGCCCTCGACGAATTTGACGCCGATGCTCTCGATGCGCTTGAGTTCGGATTCGAGGAGCTCGTGCGAGAGACGTCCGCGCGGGATGACCTGCTCGAGCTTGCCGCCGATATGGTCGGCATCATCATAGACCGTGACCTCATGGCCCTTGCGGGCGAGCTGCCAGGCCGTCGAGAGGCCGGCAACACCGCCGCCGATGATGCCGATTTTCTTGCCCGTATGCTCTTTCGGCGGCTCTACCTTCGTGAAGGCCGAGCTGTAGCCGAGGTCGCCAATCTGGATTGGCTCATCAATCGTGCCGCGCGTGCAGGCATCCATGCAGGGGTTCGGGCAGACCGAACCGCAGACGGAGCCTGGGAACGGCGTGTAGTCGAGCTCGAGCTGGATAGCCTTGTCGAGCTCGCCGTTGCGGATATATTTATAGCGCAGCTGCGTCGGGATGCCCGTCGGGCAGTTGAATTCGCATGGTGCTGCGTACTGTGCATTATCCCAGCTCGGTACGCGCAGACGGTAAAGACCGTGCGAAATCGTGTTGTGAACCACGAAATCATCGTGGGCAACATCGGAGAAAATACCGCCCTTAACCCATTCGTGCAGGCGGAACGATTTGAGGTCCGGCGCTGGTTTCGGCTTGCGTTCCGCACGCGTCAGCGGACGCAGCTTATGCCATTCGCTCCAGTTCGTCAGCTCTTTCTCAAGTTCCGGACGTTCGATGTGAGCAAGGAAATCGCCCATGCCGCCGGCGAGGAAGGCAATATCATCGTCATTGAGGCTTTCGCAGACGATGTCTGCCGGATGCGTGCCAATCGGGCCGCGGACATAGACGACACCGCCGACCATGCCGACGCAGGCACGTTCGCCGAGGACAGAGTCGAACTCAGCACTGTCATAGCCGCAGACAACAGCCTTGCCGCCGCCCATGAACTCAAACGAGAACGAGCCGACGTTCTTCAAAATCCAGAGTTCCGGTTCCTCATAGAGAGGGTCGTGCTTCATCAAAGAGCCCGTACGCGTACCGCCGCGGCCGCCGATGAAGATTTTGCCGCCCGAGGAGCAGTGGCCGGCCGTATCGCCGGCATCACCCTTAACGGTAATAATGCCGCCGGCGTTGAGCCAGCCGACATCGGCGGACGTCGATTCTTCAATGACGATTTCCGTATTCGGCAGGCACATCGAGCCCGTACGCTGACCAGCGTTCCAAACGTGGAAATGCAGCTTTTTGCCTTCCGGATGCCAGAGCGGACCGCCGATATCATGCTGACCGGAGGCCTTGATTTCAAAATCCGTCTCGCCCTGCTTGACGGCTTCGCCGATGGCCAGGAGCAGGTCCTGGGTGGACATACGTTCATGTCCTTTCATGGTATCTATCTTAAACATTAAGCTCTCCTCCTGCTATCAGCAAACGTACTGGATGCCAAGTTTGTCTGCCACGGCCTTGTCCGTCGAGACGAGTGCGTCGCTGCGGCCGATTGGCAGCGAGCTGTTGCCGATTGGGGCCATGAGCTTCTTGAGCTCGGTATCGAATGCCAGTACATAATCGACGATTTTCTGAGCACCGCGGTCGATGTCGAGGCGCTTGACGAGGCGCGGGTCCTGCGAGCAGATGCCCATCGGGCACTTGCCGGTATTGCAGGAATTGCAGCGGCCCTGCTCATTGCCGATGCAGCCGAGCAACTGGATGAGGATTTTGCCGACGAAAACGCCGTTCGCGCCGAGGCACATCATCTTGAAGGCATCAGCTGCCGCGTTGCCCGTCATGCCGATGCCGCCGCCGCCGTAAAGAGGAATCTGGCCCTGCAGGCCCTGCTTGACGGCTGCAAGATAGCAGTCGCGGATTTTCGAGACGACCGGATGGCCCGTGTGGTCGAGCGAAACCTCGTTGGCTGCGCCCGTGCCGCCCTGAATGCCGTCGATGAAGAAGCCGCCACAAATCTTATAAGGATCGCGCAGCAGATTGTTGTAAACGGAAACCGATGTAGCCGAAGCTGCGCACTTGATAGCAACCGGTACACGGAAGCCAAAAGCTGCGTTCATCGAAAGATGCATCTTCTGAACCGATTCCTCGATGGAATACAGGCCCTGATGGTTTGGCGGCGAAGCGAGCGTTGCCTTTGGTACACCGCGGATAGCCTGAACATGCTCAGCGACTTTTGCCTCTGGCAGCAGACCGCCATCGCCCGGTTTTGCGCCCTGGCCAATCTTGATGAGGACGCCCGCCGGGTCCGTCTTCATATGCGGCATGGCCTTGATGATGCGGTTCCAGCCGAAATGACCCGAGGCAATCTGAATGATGAAGTATTTGAGATAATCCGATTCGAGGAGTTTTACCGGCATACCGCCTTCACCGGAGCTCATGCGTACCGGCAAACCGCATTTCTCATTGAGGTAGCCAACAGCGAGTGCTACAGCTTCCCAGGCGCGCGTCGACAGCGCACCGATGGACATATCGGAGAAAATCAGCGGATAAATCCAATGGACCGGCGGCGTGTGCTTCGTCTCAACGAGCCTGCCGTCTTTAATCGTGAACGGCAGTTCCTTTGCGGAAAGCACGCGGCCAAACGGTGAACGGATATCAAAGGTATGACGGGCAGCATCGAGCGACGGGTCCGTCATCTGCGAGATACGGCCGACGACAATGGAATCGAGCGTGCGCTGTGCATTGAGGTTCGTGCGGCCGCCGCGTTTAATCGGGCCATGGTCCTTCGACAGCAGCGTCTTTCTCGTATCCGGATTGCGCACCGGATGAATGGCATCGTTCGGGCAGACCTTTTCGCAGATACCGCAGCCGCGGCAGAAATCCGTGAGGCTCGCGACCTGCTTGATGACCGGACGTACTCTATGAATCTTCTTCGGCTCCGGTACCGGCTTTTCCGATACCGTCAGCGACTGGCCGCGGACTGCTACCTTGATGGCTTTGAAGGAGCAGGAAGCGACGCAGCTGCCGCACATCGTGCAGCGGTCGGGATGATATTCGATTATCCAGGGGAGATCGTTGACTCCCACATCTTGAGTCTTTACTGCTTCCATCTCTGTACCTCCAGGTCGTTGTCGATGACAACGATTTCGCGTTCATTCGGGTAAATATCCTTCGTCTGGTCACGGTCCGGCATGATCTCATTGAGGCCGCAGACCTCAGACGAAATCGCCACCATGTCATCCGTGCGTCCGACAACGACCGGACGCAGCTTTTTCGAGTCACAGCACGTGATCATCTTCTTGTCCGGCAGGACGCCGATGATCGTATTCGGGCCGTTGATTTCGAGGTTAGCCAGACTCTGGCGGATGGCAATGAGCACATCCTTGTCCGGACGTTTCTCGATTTCCTCAAACGGCAGCGGCGTAATGACGTGCTTATAGTACGTCAGCGGCCACTTGAGCTCATGGTGAACGTAATGAAGGGTATTGAGGAAGCACTGCGAGTCGGACTCAAAACCGATGTAGCCGCGGTGCAGGGATTTCTGGAATTCCTTATTCTTCGTGTAGAACGTGTTCTCGCCGTTCGCACAGAGTGTGTAGCCCTGCAGGAAGAACGGATGAGCCGCATAGCGGACGATGTCGTAGTTCGTGTTCTGACGGCATTGAGCCACGATGGATTTCGCGACGAGGCAGCCATTGTCATCCCAGAGATGGAAGTACGTGGCGATATCGCGCGGGTCGCCGATTTCCTTGAGCGTCAGCACATCCGGCCAGAACGAATAAACAAAGCCGGCATTCTCTTTCTCGAGGATTTTGCGCAGGGCAAGGCGCGTATCGAGCAGCAGGTCTTCCTTCTGCTCTTTCGTCATATGCTCCGCATCTTCCGGATAATCGTAGTTGCGGAAGATGTAATATGGCATAGCCTGGATATCGAGGCCCGGACGTTTGTCCGGTACAGGAATCCACTCGGCCAGCTGTACAAAGTTGTGCGTATCCATGTACTCTTCAACGAGCTGGGCACCACGCTGCGTGCAGGCGAGCGATAACAGCGGTTTATCCTTATAATTGGAAAAGATTCCGTAGAGGTCCTGCATGACCATTGCGAAACCAGAGTTATCATGACCTTCCTGCTGCGGAAGCATGAGATGCAGTGCCTTGGAGGGCTGAATGGGTACTTTGCTCTTGATTGAACCTATCCGACACATGGCGGTCTCTCCTTCTATCCTACCTACTTAATACACAAATGTATCCATGCAATGCATATAGCGTTACGTAACTTCTATTATAAAAATGTATACTTGACATGTCAACCATAACTTAACATGTATACATGAATACCCTCATTCCGCCCTCTGCTTTTCGATTATTTTATCATACTACTCGTTGGTATAACAAAAAATCCGTACAAACGATAACAATCACATTTGTACGGATTTTTATTTTACATTTCTACTATTATATAGACGAAAGACGCGCCGTGTGCATCAGAGATAGCTGATCGGGTTGACCGTCTGGCCGTTGATACGGACTTCATAGTGGACATGCGGGCCCGTCGAGAAGCCAGTGCTGCCCATGTAGGCAATAATCTGGCCGCGGCGTACATGCTGACCGACGCTAACGACGACCTGCATCGCATGGCCGTAGCGCGTCATGATGCCATTGCCATGGTCAATGTCGACCATGTTGCCATAGCCGCCGGAATTCCAGCCGGCCGTGACGACCGTACCATCGGCCGTGGCGACGATTGGCGTGCCCATGTCGTTGGCAATATCAATGCCCGGATGGAAGTCCGAACCATTCCAGCGCAGGCCGTACGGCGAGCTGACCTCACCGCGGGCCGGCCAGCCCGTCGGCGTCGTGGTCGAAGCACCCGAACCGCCGATGAGCGACCCCGGCATAGAGCCCGCACTGCTCGGCAGGCCCATGGCCTCCTGCTGGTCCTTGAGCTCCTGCTGCAGGGCCAACAGCGATTCGCGGCGTTTCTGAATGTTCTTCTCAACGTTATCGAGCGTCTCGCTGACATTGTCGAGGCTCGGTGCCTGCGGATATGGGCCGCCCTGGCCGTCATGCTGGCCGCTGACAGAGCCGTCGCCGCTGCCGTCATCCTGCGTATCCTGTGCCGGCGAAGCCCCTGACATACGGCGCAGGTCGTTCTCGAGCTGCGTGAGCTGGTCAATCTCATCCTGCAGGGCGTTGGCTTTCTTCGAAAGCTGCAGCAGCTGTTCCTGCTGGATGTTATTGACCTGACGCAGTTCGCGGATTTCTGACGCGCCATTCTGATTGGCAAATGTGCTGTAGACCGAATAACTGAACGCACCGACAAAAAGCAGTGCTCCTGCAGCCACAGATGCCAGACCAAACTTGAGCATGCGCGCTGACAGGCGGACGCTCTTTGTGTCCCCATCATCATCGGGAATCAGCTTAATCGTATAAAACGTCTGCTTCTTCTTTTTCTTGGCTGTTTTCCCGTCTTTATCCTGCCCGTCTGGCACAGCCTGCTCCGGTGAAGACACCTTGTCCCCTTCCGCAGCATCTTCTGCGGGCTTTTCCTTGGGCAGCTGAACCGGCGGCATCACCGTCGTCTTATCCGTTACCTCTGCCTGCTCCGGCTCAGAAGATATCTTCTGTTCTTCATTCTTAGCCAAAAACGAAACCTCCAAACAATCGCATAATCCATCGCGTAATTCACGAAACAAAAAAATAATCCACGGAAATGATACGCTCCCTGGATTAGAACTGCCTTTAAATACAATAATGCGATAAACCTACGCCTATTATAGCATATGGTTTACCGCAATTCAAAGCCTATTTCACAAAGATTATGCCTGTGCCTTGCCCATGGCCTCATCGAGTGCCTGCTGCTCTTCCGGCATCAGCGTGTAGCTCGAATGGCCCTTCTCGACCGGCTTGACATAGCTGCGCGAATCCTCACGGCCGAAGATGCTCGTAAGGATGACACCATCGTTATAGGAGTCGAGCAGAGCAACGGCATAGCTCAGGTCACTGCCCATATCGTCAAAAGCGCGGAAGCGCACGACGCCAACACGCGTGATGGCCAGTTTCAGCAGGTCATTGAGGCGTTCATTTTCCTGCTTGATGGCTGCATTATCATCCGAAACAGCCTGAATCTCATTGAGATGCCCCATGAGCATGCGCTCGAGGTTGACGCCGTCCGCGCCTGTCATCATCTTGCGGTAGCGCTTCTTCATGTAACTGACCTTAAGCGAAAGGTTGATGACCAAAGCCAGCAGAATAACGGCCAGCACGCCGAGAATCCCGACGATGACCACAATGTTGTTTAGGGCGAATTTAGTGATTTCCTGAATATCCATTGTCTATTGAATGCTGCTACTAAAAACATAGTCAAAAGTGCCTACATCTAGAAAAATTCCTTATTCATCGTGCATGTTTTTGCTCTGAAAGTTCAGCAGCTACTCACAAGTTCTAGTGCACGCCAAAGGCGTTGATGAATTCCAATCTGTTAATATAGGAAAATCATCTGTTCCCGACTAGCCATCGGTACATTTGTCATAATAACTTCTGTTTCAGATAATCTTATACTCTGTCGTATCTCGTAAATTGAGCGCTGCGTTAAAATCACGATCTGCTGTATAACCGCAAACAGGGCAGCGATAGATTCTATCGCGAAGTTTCAACTCCCTATGAATATGTCCGCACGCATGACAGTGTTTTGAACTTGGAAAATAGCGGTTAACCACTCGTAATTCAATACCGATGATTTTCGCCTTACGCTTCAATTTTAGAACAAAAGTATAAAACCTTTCATCACGAATGGACTTTGCCAAATGACGATTCTTCATCAAGCCTTTAATATTAAGATCTTCTATGGCGATAAAGCGTGGCTTTTGCTTTACCAAGACATGAATGACCTGGTTCTCATGATTCATGCGAATATTTTTCAGGCGCTGATAAAGTTTCTGTACCGATAATCTCTTTTTCTCTATGTTTGCAGAGGCAGCAGGGTTCCCACCTTTCTTTGTGTTACATTCATATTTTCGGCTTAGACGCCTCTGCTCTCTCCTAAGCCGCTTCTCAAGTCGTTTGACCTTTGAAGTCTTATTGATATTTTGAAACATCGCTCCTGTACTAACAAAAGCTAGTTTCTTTATCCCTAAATCAATGCCAATACCTTCTGTCTCAGAATGATGGCTGTTCTCGGCATCATTATGATAAGAGGACGTTTCCTGAATTTCTGCGGTAACCGACACATAAAACCTTCCAGCCTCATGGGAGACATAGCCATTCTTGATATGGACCCCTCGCGGCAAATAACCGAATTCTTTCAGTCTTACCTGTTTCAGTGTTGGAATCATCATCTTATGACGCCAAATCTTCCAAGCCCCAGAATTATTTCTGGGGAAATACAGCTTGACATCTTGACGCGCTTTCTTTTTAAAGCGTGGAAAACTTGTCTTTCCTGCAAAAAAACGGTTAAACGCACTTTCTGCATTCATCAAGATTTTTTTACGTGCCTTAGCACCACATTGATTCAGCCAAGGAAATTTCTTTTTCAGCTTATGATTAACATATTTATCGAAATCGTACGCTGAAACAAAATGGTTCTGATGTTCATCCCGTATTCCGCGTTGGTACAGATGGTACAGCTTTCGATTATAGGCAATATAGGCATTGTATAGGAATCGACATATACCAATAGATTGTATAATCTTTTCCTTCTGGGACCTCGTTAGCTGAATTTCCGTTTTAAATGCCTTGAGCAAGTTCCTCATCTCCTCTTATCTGGTGGAGATTTCTTCACAAACGCTAAAAACGATAAGAGAGCTTAGAGATGCCTTCGTTTATGTATTTTACCATATGATTTCATTTTTTGTATATCAAAATGGCGAATGTTTCACGTGAAACATTGCAATTATCAAACAGTAAAATCTTCGGGCAAGATAGATTTGCCTTCTTCATCACAGGGTTTTACCAATAACTCCAACAGGCGCTCGAGGTCATCTTCTGAATAGAATTCAATCTCGATGCGGCTTTTTTTCTTTCCCGGACGGATGTTGACCTTCGTGCCGAAGAATTCATGGAGACGGTTCTCCGCGTCCTGATAAAAGGCATCTGCCTTTTCTCTTTCTGCCTGCCCGGCCTTCTTTTCTCCCTTTTCCGTCAAGGTCTTGAGGTAATCGGGATTTTCGAGCAGTCTGCGGACGAATTCCTCTGCCTGACGCGAGGAAAGATGATTGGCGAGGATGTACATGGCAGCATCAAGCTGCAGCTGTACATCCTTGAGGGAAAGCAGCGGTCTGGCCTGTCCCATGTGCAGGTCGCCGGCAATCAGCATGTTCTGGATGCCTTCGGCAAGGTCCAAAAGGCGCAGGGAGTTGGCGATATGCGGGCGGCTGCGCCCGACCTTCTTCGCGAGCATCTCCTGGGTCAGATTGAAGTTCTTCATGAGAAAAGCATACGCTTCTGCCTCTTCAATGATATTGAGATTTTCGCGCTGGATGTTCTCAATCAAGGCAATTTCGCTGATTTCGGCGTCGTTATATTCTCTCACAAGTGCGGGCACTTTTTCAAGTCCTGCCTGACGGGCAGCGCGCAGACGGCGCTCGCCGGCGATGAGTTCATAGCCTTTCTCCGGCAGGCGGCGCACGATGAGCGGCTGCAGGATGCCATACTGCTTAATGGATTCGGCAAGGTCCTGCAGGGCACTTTCGTCAAAATTCTGCCGCGGCTGGTAGCGGTTGGCCTGAATCTCCGCTGCAGGGATTTCCTGCACCTGGTCTTTGGCCGGCGTAATCTCGCGGTTCTTCAAAAGAGCCCCGAGCCCCTTGCCGAGACCCCCATGAGCCTTACTTGCCATGAGCCATCACCTCTTCTGCCAGTTTCATGTACGTGTCCGCGCCCTTTGAACGCTTGTCGTAATAAAGGATAGGCTCGCCGTAAGACGGGGCCTCGCTGAGACGTACCGTGCGCGGAATCATCGTCTGATAGACGAGACTGCCAAAATTCTCGCGGACCTCAGCCACGACCTGCTCAGCCAGGCGCGTGCGGCCATCGTACATCGTCATGAGCACGCCCTCTACCTCAAGATGAGGATTGAGATTGGTGCGCACGAGCTCAATCGTATTCATGAGCTGGGATACACCTTCCAGCGCATAGAATTCGCACTGAATCGGCATGAGCACCGAATCCGCGGTGGCCAGCGAATTGAGCGTCAAGAGACCCAGCGACGGCGGGCAGTCGATGAGGATATAATCGTACGTCTCAACAACCGGTTCGAGAGCGCGTTTCAGGCGCGTCTCACGCGAAATTGCCGCGACCAGTTCCACTTCCGCACCGGCCAGCTCGATATTGGCCGGCAGTACATCGACGCCAAACTCCGTCTTGACGATGGCGTCATGCACATCGGCGCCATTGATGATGACCTGATAGATGGTCATATCGAGTGCAGATTTATCAATGCCATAACCACTCGAGGCATTGCCCTGCGGGTCGCAGTCAACGAGCAGGACCTTTTTCCCCTTCGCTGCCAGACAGGCCGCGAGATTCACCGATGTCGTCGTCTTGCCGACCCCGCCCTTCTGATTGGCTACCGCAATAATCTTTGCCACGAACTTCACCACTTTCTTTAGATTGATTCAACCTTCAGCATAACTATGTATGCCCATCATGTAAACAATCACACAGAATTCCTTGTAAAAGCCTGCCAGAATCAGTATAATTGTTACATTGTAACATTTATGTAAGCGTCAGACTCGCACTGACTGCTCGTTTCCTTATATCATAATATGAAATCGTGAAAAATGCCATTGTTTCACGTGAAACATTTTAAATTTTTACAAGGAGGTCGATGATATGCCTGTTTACAATGCACCGCTCCTGCAGATTGACCCCAAAGAGACGCGCCGTTATGCCGGTCTCATGCGTGCCAAGAACTTCGATGAGCGCCTGATTGAAGAGGCCTGCCAGGATGCCCGGCTCTTAGCCGAGCCCCGCGGCATCTGGCAGCTCTACGATTACGACTGCGAAAACCAGATTGTCAAAGCAGAGCCGCCCTTCCATATCGAGGGTAAGAAAATCGGCAAACACCTCGTCGGCTGCGATAAGGTCATCCTCTTGGCCGTCACCGTTGGCGATGGCATCGAAGAGATGGTCACCAAGCGCTTTGCCGATGGCGAATATGCCTCGAGCGTCCTTTTAGACGCGGCTGCGACGACCGCGGTCGAACAGCTGGCCGACGGCATGGAAAAAGCCATCAAGCCGAAAATGGCCGCACAAGGCTACGGCATGCGCTGGCGTTTCAGTCCCGGCTATGGCGACTGGCCGCTCGAACAGCAGCCCGAGCTCATCCGCACGACAAAATGTGAGACCATCGGCATCTCGCTGTCTGAATCAAAAATGCTCGTGCCGCGCAAGAGTGTCACGGCCATCATCGGCTTATATAAGGAAGTCAAGGGCACAGAAAGCCTTCAGCACTCCCCCAGCGGCTGTGCGGCCTGCGATAAAGTCGACTGCCCCTCACGCAAGCCTCTGAAATGACCTGCTGAGAAAAAACAAAGCATATTGACATCTAATTCATACTAAATTAATATGTATATATAACTTTATATCTTTGAGCTTGATATTACGAAATGCCTGAAGGAGTTTTTGCCATGATTCATATTTTTGACGGTGCCATGGGCACCATGCTGCAGGCCGGCGGCCTTGAGCCAGGCGGCTGCCCCGAACTCATGAACATCGACCACCCTGAAGTCGTCCAGCATATACACGAAGCGTATATCGAAGCCGGCGCAACCATCATCGAGACGAATACCTTCGGCGCGAGCCGCCTCAAACTCGACCACTACGGCCTTGAGGACCGCGTCGAAGAACTCAATACCGCCGCTGTCCGCATTGCCAAAAAGGCCGCCGGCACGCGTGCCAAAGTCGCCGGCTCCATGGGACCGACAGGCCGTTTCATCAGCCCGCTCGGCGATCTCGACTTTGAGGATGCCTATGCCTGCTTCAAGGAACAGGCCTCAGCCCTCGCCAAAGCCGGCGTCGACTTCTTCATCATCGAGACCTGCATCGATATTCAGGAAATGCGCGCTGCCCTGCTCGCAGCCAAGGAAGCAGCACCAAAAATTCCCGTCATCTGCCAGCTGACCTACAGCGACGATGGCCGCACGGTTACGGGCACGGACCCGCAGTCGGCCGCTATCATCCTCTCCCATATGGGCGCGGACATCATCGGCGTCAACTGCTCGCTTGGACCGGAGCAGCTCGTGCCAGTCGTCAAGATTCTTGCCGAAAACTGCAGCTGTCCGATAAGCGTCCAGCCAAACGCCGGCATGCCGCAGCTCGTCGACGGCGTGACGCATTTCCCGATGGGGCCTGAGGACTTCGGCAGCTGGGCCCCGAAACTCCTCGAAGCCGGTGCCACGTACCTTGGCGGCTGCTGCGGCACGACGCCGGCCCATATCAAGGCACTGGCCGCGGCCCTCAAAAATGCCAAAGAACCGGAGCGTCCGAAACAGCCCAAACGCCTGTGGCTCGCGAGCCGCAGCAAGTCCGTCTGCGTCGACAAAGACCTGCCGACTGTGCTGATTGGCGAACGCATCAACCCGACCGGCCGCAAGAAGCTCGCTGCTGAGATTCGCGAAGGCTCGCTGCTCTCCGTCAAGAAAGAAGCCGTCAATCAGGTCAAGGCAGGCGCAAGACTGCTTGACGTCAACATGGGCGTTGCCGGCATTGATGCCGTAAAAGCCATGAAACAGGCCGTAACTGAGATTGCCCAGCTCACCGATGCCCCGCTCGTCATCGACACGAGCGACCCTGAGGCCCTCGAAGCCGGTCTGCGCGCCTATCCGGGCCGCGCTCTCATCAACTCCGTCACGGCCGAAAATGACCGCATCAAAGGCTTCCTGCCGCTTGCCAAGAAATACGGCGCCGCGATTCTCTGCCTGCCTATCACGGAAGACGGCGTGCCCAAAGCCGCCGAAGAACGTCTCAAGGCGGAAGAATACATCATCCAGAAAGCGAAGGAACAGGGCCTTGACGACGGTGATTTCCTGCTCGATGCCCTTGTCATGACCGTTTCGGCCGACAAAAACGCCTGCCGCGAGGTCTTAAAGACCCTGCAGCTTTACCGCGAACACCTCGGCTATCCTTCAACCATGGGCCTTTCGAACATCTCGTTTGGCCTGCCGAACCGTCCGCTCATCAACAGCACCTTCTTTGCCATGTGCCTCGCCGCCGGCCTCGATGCGCCAATCATGAACCCGTATGATGAATCCATGCAGAAAGCCCTCAAGGCCAGCGCCGCCCTCCTCGGCCATGACCCCTGCGGCCTCGCCTTCAGTCAGGACGAAGCCAATCTCGCCGTGCCGAAAAAAGCGGCTGTCATGAAGACGACCGACCTGCCCATCCTCGATGCCATCAAGCAGGCTGTCATCGAAGGTGAAAAGGACATCATCGTCGGCCTCGTCGTGCAGGCTCTGCAGGAAGGCAAGACCGGCAACGAAATCACCGAGAACGGCCTGACCGCTGCCATGACAGAAATCGGCGAAGACTTTGGTTCCGGCCGCATGTTCCTGCCGCAGGTCCTTTTGTCTGCCGAGACCATGCGCGCAGCCTTCAATAAACTCAAAGAGCTCATCCCTGCCAGCGCTGAAGCTGACAAGGGCACTTTCGTCATCGCGACCGTCAAGGGCGATGTCCATGACCTCGGCAAGAACATCACCGGGGCCCTGCTCGCCAATTCCGGCTTCAAAGTCATCGACCTCGGCAAAGACGTCGAAGCTGATACGATTGTCGATGCTGCCTTAAAGCAGAATGCCGACATCGTCGGCCTCGCCGCCCTCATGACGACGACCATGCCGCAGATTGACAAGGTCATCGACAAGCTCCACAAAGCCGGAGCCCGCGCCAAAGTCATGATTGGCGGTGCCGCCGTCACCCAGGACTACGCCGACACCTGCGGCGCCGATGCCTACGCCGCCGACGGCGTCAAAGCCGTAAAGCTCGCCAAAGCCATCGTAGGCGCTGAATAAAGCCAGATGCAAAAGGAGCCCGTTCCCTATCATCATGATAGGAAACGGGCTCCTTTATTATATCCGTATAATGCTCAGGCAATCAGAACAGGACTTTTGCCAGATGCAGATAATCAGGATCAAGGATCTTCTTGTTGTTGACAGCATCGTGCAGGTCAATCGAGACGACGCGGCCTTTGCTGTAGCCAAAGACGATATCGGACAGGCCCGAAATCAGAGCAAGAGCAGCCTGCTCACCGAGCTGGCTGGCGCGGACGCGGTCGATGACCGACGGCGAGCCGCCGCGCTGGATGTGACCGAGAACCGATACACGCGTATCGAGCTTCGTCTTTTCGGCAATGTACTGGCCGATTTCCTGACCAGAACCGGCACCTTCTGCCACGACGACGAGGATATAGCGCTTGCCCTTCTTATACGCTTCCGACATATTCTCGCAGATAGCATCGAGGTCGTATTCCTCTTCCGGTACGAGGATGTACTCAGCACCGCCCGAAATGCCCGAGACGAGTGCGAGCCAGCCGCAGTTGCGGCCCATGACCTCGAGGACGATGACACGGCGGTGTGCCGAAGCCGTATCACGCAGTTTGTTGATGGCATCGATAATCGTGTTGGCAGCCGTATCGCAGCCAATCGTGTAGTCGGAACCCCAGACATCGTTGTCAATCGTGCCCGGCAGACCGACAATCGGCATGCCCGTTTCCTTCGAAAGCAGCGATGCACCGCGCAGCGAGCCGTCACCGCCGATAATGCAGAGGCCCTCAATGCCGCGGTCCGTCAGATGCTTATATCCCATCATGCGGCCTTCCGGCGTCTTCCAGCGTTTGCAGCGTGCCGTGCCGAGGAACGTACCACCACGCTGGATGATATCACTGACGTCCTTGGACTGCATCTCAAACATATCCTCTTCCAGCAGACCATGGTAGCCGCCGCGGATGCCCCATACCTTGACACCCTCGTACAGTGCAGTACGAACGACAGCACGAGCTGCTGCGTTCATGCCTGGGCTGTCGCCGCCGCTGGTCAATACTGCAATACTTTTCAACATAATGGAAGTCCCCCTTGAATTGAGAATTGCTAGCGTTTTTGATTGAATCAACGTCATAACATGACATTTACCATTTTTTATAATACCATAAAAAGGCCGAAGAAAACAGGGATACTGGTAACTTTTTCGGACCAGACGAAACCTTGACAAATCCCCGTGATAATGATAGATTTTAATTAGATGCTGTGCAACTGACGGAAGTGGATGACCACAGGGAGCACAGGGAAGAAGAGCCGACCGTCTGGGCACCGCCTGGATTTGTGTCGGCCTTTTTGTATGGAAAAAAGGAGTATAGGTGAAAATGAACGAACTGGAACTCAAATACGGATGCAACCCGAACCAGAAACCGGCCCGCGTTTTCATGGAAAAAGGTGAACTGCCCTTCGAGGTCCTCAATGGCCGTCCGGGCTACATCAATCTGCTCGATGCCATGAACAGCTGGCAGCTTGTCCGCGAACTGCGCGAGGCTACGGGTCTGCCGGCAGCTGCCTCTTTCAAGCATGTCAGCCCGGCTGGTGCTGCTGTCGCCGTTCCCCTCTCCGAGACGCTGCAGAAAGTCTATTTCGTTGAAGGTGTCGAGCTTTCCCCGATTGCCACGGCTTATATCCGTGCCCGCGGCGCTGACCGCATGAGCTCCTACGGCGATTTCGTCGCCCTGTCCGATGAATGCGATGCCCAGACGGCTTCGTTCCTCAAACGCGAAGTTTCCGACGGCATCATCGCTCCGTCGTATTCGCCGGAGGCTCTCGAAATCCTCAAATCAAAACGCAAGGGCACATACCTGATTCTGCAGATGGACCCTTCGTATGAGCCGGAAGAATTTGAACGCAAACAGGTCTTCGGCGTCACGTTTGAACAGAAGCGCAACGATGTCAAGATTACGGAAGACTGCCTCAAGGATATTGCGACGAAGAACCACGACCTGCCCGAAAGCGCGAAGCGCGACCTGCTGATTGCCCTGATTACGCTCAAGTACACGCAGTCCAACTCCGTCTGCTACACGAAGGACGGCCAGGCCATCGGCATCGGCGCCGGTCAGCAGAGCCGCGTTCACTGCACGCGCCTCGCCGGCACGAAAGCCGACAACTGGTTCCTGCGCCAGAGCCCGCAGGTCCTGAACCTCCCGTTCAAACCGGAAGTGCGCCGTCCGGACCGCGACAACGCCATCGACGTCTACATCGGCGAAGAATGGGAAGACCTGCTCGAGACCGATGACTGGAAACGCGTCTTCACGGAAAAACCGCCGGTCTTCACGCGCGAAGAAAAGAAAGCCTGGCTCAAGAAAGAGACGGGCGTCTCCCTTGGCTCGGATGCCTTCTTCCCGTTCGGCGACAATATCGAGCGCGCCCACAAGAGCGGCGTAACCTACGTTGCCCAGACGGGCGGCTCCATCCGCGATGACAATGTCATCGAGACGGCCGATAAATACAACATGACGATGGCCATGACGCACATTCGCTTGTTCCATCACTGATATTTCACGAGAAGAACACGAGCCCCGGTCCAGCAGGCCGGGGCTCTTTTATGCGCCGGGATTTTTGTCGCCATGAGCCAGAGCTGAGCGATACGCAAAATTCGAATAAGTCTTTTACCATTGCCCCCATTTGCGCTACAATAGGGAGTAGAATATATGAGTGTACTGCGGCAACACATGCCGTAACCTGCGCGATGAGAAATGAGGCGATTGTATGTTTTTTCAGAAATTCGGAGCACTGGCCATGGTGCCCGTGCTCGTAGCAGCAGCGCCTGCCTATGCCGAATGGCACGGCAATGCCCATATCGAGACTGTTGAGGTGACGGGCAGCTATCTGACGGATGACATCTCGGAGGCGGGGCTCAAGAAGGCCCGCGAAGAAGCGCACAAGGACGCCCTGCGCCTGGCAACCGAGAAGGCCGGCGTCTTTGTCCAGAGTTATTCCAAGACACACAATCAGGTTCTTACTGAAGATGAGATTCAATCCATCTCTGGCAACATCCTCGCCGTCCAGAACGAGTCGTATGCAATGAGCAAGACAAACGACGGCTACACGCTCGTCACCTGCCATCTGACGGCCTACATCCAGCTCGACCAGGTCGACCTCAACCAGGCCATCCAGCAGATCAACATCGAGGGCGAGAACAGGGAGCTCAAGGCCGTCATCGAAGGCCTCAAGCACAGCCAGGGCAAGACAGGCGAGCTACCATACGGCACGGCTTACTTCCAGAAATTTGCCCAAAACAGCTCCCTGCTCAAGAAGGTCTGTGACGTAGGCTACGATGTCGACAGCGTGAGCTACGACAAGGCGACGGGCCTGATCCGCTACAACCGGTTCACAAGAGCCGTGGACGATGATCAGCTCTATGCGTTCCACGTCGAGCTCTCCTATCCGGATAATACCGAACGCATCTACAAGATCACAAAGATCACCGAGAAACCGTTCCAGACCGTCGAGTTGAAGTTCAAAAACGCGCGCACGACCATGCTGCCGATTGCTACCTATTCCACTGACGACTACTATCGCCGCCTGGTCTGCAAGCAGCTGCAGCTGCCCGAGTACGCTCATCTCAAGCAGCCGGGCTGGGGCCCAATCCCTCTGCTCGACCCGCCGCTCTACACCGATAAGCTCAACATGAAGCGCATCGATGGCATGCTCTACTGCTCGCTGGCCGATACCGAGGACGGCCTCGCCAACTTGCTCTTCCCGAGTTTCGCCGTCCGCTACGACCCACAGCGCAAAGTCCTCGAAGAGGCCGATATCCTCTACACCGACAGCTGGATCCCCGCCAGAACGGAATATCTCGCCGCCATCCCCTACCTTGACTTCCTCTACCACGACGGTGACTTAGAAAATCCCTGATCACCATCAACAGGCCAGCCTACACATTACAATGAATAAGCCAAATAAAAAGGGGCTGTGAAATAACCGACCCCTAGAATCAAAACCACCAGTTAAACTGGTGGTTTGCTCTGGCCCTATAAGGGCCAATTACCTGTGGTAGCACCTTAAAAGGTGCACTGAATCGGTCTGACAATCACACTTTTATCACGGGCTGCCCCCTACTCGGGGGCACTTTTATTTGCCAGACTTACTCTTGCTACCCGTAAACGGGTCTACAAATTCTTTCAGACTCAGCTGGTCTGCCATAATATCATCTTGCAGCTGGTTCTTGATATATTCCTTAATCGCTTTTTCGTACTTTCCTACGGTATCAACATAATATCCTCTGCACCAAAAGTGTCGATTCCCATACTTATACTTCAAATTTGCATGCCGGTCGAATATCATCAAGCTACTTTTACTCTTCAAATATCCCATAAAGCTTGATACACTCAAATGCGGCGGAATCGTTACTAACATGTGGATATGATCTGGACAGCATTCTGCCTCTAATATCTCTACTCCTTTCCTTTCACACAATTCTCTTAAAATTTTTCCTACATCTATTTTTATCTGCTTATAGATAATTTGACGCCTATACTTTGGTGCAAAGACAATATGGTATTTACATCTCCATTTACTATGTGATAAACTTTGTTCGTCATCCATTGACATGCATCTCCTATGTTAATTTTTGTGGTTGTCAGGCCACTTATAGTTTATCACAGGAGATGCTTTCCTTTTCTCTAAGATCTTTTTAACTACCCCCAGTTGAACTGGGGGTTTTGTCATGCCTAATCGGCGCACAATAAATCGCAGAAAGCAGCCTGAAATGGCTGCTTTTTTTGATAAAATCCACCTGTGTGTTTCCCGCGAAACTGAGGAATATCGCCAGTTAGAGAGTAGGGGATAAAATTCGAATCGATAGAAATCGATGTATACAGGATTTTCGTAAAAACCAGAAGTACTGTTTCATGAGCCCAGTAATATCAAGGCTTCTGGGATTCGGACTTCCGATAAGTTTAAATTGGAGATTGTCCTTTATTTGCGGACGTAGAAATCTGATAATCAAAAATAAGTGTATTTTATATTTGTTTGACAATTCACATTAAAGAAATAGTTGATATTAAATTATATCCATACAAATATGTA